>ONMC01000013.1 GCA_900318745.1 uncultured Eubacteriales bacterium | reverse complement strand
TATTACAATGTGCTTTTGAAATACTCCTTTGACAAAGCGTCTCCGATGCGGTCCCTCTCCTGCTGTTTCGGTATCAGAATGTCTGCATGCGCTCGTTCAGCCGCCGATACACCGGACGCATCCAGGGTTCGGAGCAGGCTTCGATCGCTTCATCCGGGGCGAACCATCTGACGGCGCTGTTCTCGTCCGCCTTGGCGCGCAGCGGTTCCGTATCATCCGCGATCAAAAGGAACGTGCCGTTCAGATGCAGATGCGCCGGTACAAACCTGCCCCGCTTCCTGTGCGGGTTGACCGTCAGCGTTTCGATCGACAGAAGCCGATCCGATGCGGGACGCACGCCGAGAAGTCCGGTCTCCTCCTTTGCTTCCCGGATTGCAACGGACAGCAGATCGCGCTCGCCGTCCGCGTGTCCGCCGGTCCACGCCCAGGAATCGTAGATGTTGTGATAGATCATCAGCACGCGATCGCGCCGTTCGTTGGCGATCCATGCAGATGCGGTGATATGGCACAGCAGATTGGTGCGAAAATATACGTCGTCGAAGCGGTCGATGCAATCGAGCATCACCGCCTTGTCCGCAGCCTCCTGTTCATCGTGCGGCTCATATGCCGATAAAAGTGTCAAAAAATCCATACGCAAAGTATAGCATGTCTCCCCCTTGTCTGCAAGCTTCGAATGGTGTATACTTGACAAAACACGAGGAGGTGCGGCATGGTACAGATCGGAAACGATTGGGACGGGCTTTTGAAGGACTACTTCGCATCGGAGCAGTATCAGACGCTGCGGCAGTTTCTGGCACAGGAATACCGCACGCATACGATCTATCCGAATATGTACGACATCTTCAATGCGCTCAAATACACCGCGTATCGGGACGTCAAGGTCGTGATCCTCGGTCAGGACCCGTATCACGGTCCCGGACAGGCGCACGGACTCTGCTTCTCCGTTAAGCAGGGCGTAGAACCGCCTCCTTCGCTGAAAAACATCTTTTCGGAGCTTGAAAAGGATGTCGGCATCCCGACGCCGAAACACGGCGAATTGACGTGCTGGGCGCGTCAGGGCGTGCTGCTTCTGAACACGGTGCTGACCGTGCGCGAGCATCAGCCGAACTCGCACAAGGGGCACGGTTGGGAAGCGTTTACCGATCGCGTGATCGAGCTGCTCGATCAAAAGCAGACGCCGATCGTATTCCTTCTCTGGGGTGCGAACGCGAGAAACAAGGCGAAGATCGTCACGAATCCGATCCATATCAAGCTGGAGGCGCCGCATCCGAGCCCGCTGTCCGCGTACAACGGTTTTTTCGGCTGCCGTCATTTTTCCAAGACGAACGACTGGCTTGTACGCACCGGACAAACGCCGATCGATTGGCGCGTCGAATAAAACTGAAAATTTGTAAAAAAGGGATTGACAAATCCCGCCGCGTACGGTATTATATTTTCTGCGTGCTCGGTTCGTCTAGTGGCCTAGGACACCGCCCTCTCACGGCGGTAACACGGGTTCGACTCCCGTACCGGGTACCAGAAAAGCAGTGATTTGGAAACAGATTACTGCTTTTTCCATGAAATCCGCACTGCCGTGCGGATGAAACGGGTTTCACTTCACCGCGCGCAGAACGAACGATTCTGCCGCGGTCCTTACAGCAATCGGGATTTTCAGGCAGAACATGAAACAGAAAAGGCTTTTATCCGGAGCGATCGCGTTCATCACCCTGATGGGAATCGTGAGTCTGTTTTCAGACTTGACCCATGAAGGCGCCAGAAGCATATTGGGCGAATACCTGAACCTTGCGGGAGCATCCGCTGCCGCCATCGGATTCGTGTCCGGCATCGGCGAACTGTTCGGATATTCGCTGCGGCTCATTTCCGGATTGATCGCCGATAAAACGAAAAAGTACTGGACGCTTGTTATCGTCGGCTATACGATTCAGGTGCTGGCAATCCCCGCGCTGGCGCTCATTCCGGAGCACGGCTGGCTTTGGGCCTGCGGGCTTGTGATTCTGGAGCGGGTCGGAAAAGCGGTCAAGAAGCCCGCCAAAAACACGTTGGTCAGCTTTGCGGCAAGCGAGATCGGAACCGGAAAAGGCTTTGCCTATCAGGAGTTTTTGGACCAGCTCGGCGCGTTTCTCGGGCCGGTACTGCTCTTTGTGACGGCTCTTGTAAAAGGCACGGACGACCTCTTTCAAACATACAGGATCTCCTTCGCGATACTGCTTGTTCCTGCATTGATTACCATCGCTCTTGTTTTGGCGGCAAAGGTCAAGTATCCCGATCCGGAACTGTTTGAAAAGCAGGAGGATCAACCGGAGCGCTTCCGTTTCGGAAAGCCGTTCGTTCTGTTCATGACGTCCATCTGCTTTTTTGCCTTCGGATTTGCCGACTTCACCCTGATCACGCTTCATGCAGCCAATACGGGAGCGTTTCCGGAGTCCGCCCTGAGTCTGCTTTATGCAGCGGCAATGGCCGTGGATGCCTTTGCGGCTCTGTTCTTCGGCTGGCTTTATGATAAGATCGGGCTGAAAGCGCTGATCATTTCCACGCTGTGCAGCACCTTTTTCTCCTGTTTGATCTTTATGTCCGGGAACGCCATACTGATCGGAATCGGGATCGTCCTGTGGGGGATCGGAATGGGCGCGCAGGAAAGTATTATGAAAGCTGCTGTCAGCGGAATCGTCCCCCGTTCCATGCGAAGTACGGGCTTCGGTATTTTTGAAACCGGCTTCGGTATTGCGTGGTTTCTGGGCAGTTGGCTGCTCGGTGTCCTCTACGATTTGAATCCGGTATATCTTGTTGCCGTATCCGTGGCATCACAGCTTCTGGCAATTGCGTTCTATGCGATATGCCTTCGCTGCAGCAGAACGGAGCGCTGAACCCGTTGTCTGCCGTTATGCATGTTTACATGTCTTTTAAAAAGCACTTGCAAACGCAAGTGCTTTTTTCGTTACGTCTCGCGCGGCGTCTGCTTTGCGGCAGGCTGCTTTCCCTGTTTTTTCGGCGCCGTCCGTTTTCTCTCTTCAAACTTGAACACGATCTTGTTATCAGGATCGAGCAGCAGATGCGCGCGGAAGGACTTGCCCGCCTTGCTCTTGAATCCGGAGATCAGGCCGCTGTCGCGATCCTTGATGAGCTTTCGGAACTGTGCTTCCGTCAGATTCTTTTTGCAGATCGTGCCGACCGAGAATTTACAGCCTTCCTTGTATCCGGAGCAGCCGTAGCCCCAGCTTTGCTTTTTCATCGGTTTGCCGCAGACAGGACACGGCACCGGCGGATCCAGTTCGCCGCCGTGCAGCGCCGTTGTCACCGGCGACGTCTTGATCTCGCCGCACCACGCCGTTACCGTCCTCTCGATGTCGCGCTGAAACTGCGCCGCGTCCTCGTTGCCGCGCTCGATCTCGTGCAGACGCTTTTCCCACTTCGCCGTCAGCGCGGGCGACTTGACGGATTCCACGGTCAGCCCTTCGATCAGCGCAATGCCCTTGTCCGTTGCGCACAGCGTCTTTTTGCTGCGCTCCGCATAACCGCGCCGGATCAGCGTTTCGATGATGCCGTCGCGTGTCGCAGGCGTTCCGATGCCCGCGACGCTCGGATCGGCGAGAATCTTTTTGAGTTCCTCGTCCTCGAGGTCCTTGCCCGCCGAGATCATCGCCGCAAGCATCGTCTTGTCCGTATATCGCTTCGGCGGCTCGGTTTCCTTTGCCTTGCTCTCGTAGATACCGCGCACGGTCTCGCCCGTTTTAAGCGCCGGCAGTTCGGTTTCCTTGTCCCTTCCGGTCACCGCCATGAAGCCGGGATCGACGATCACGCTGCCGCTCGATGTGAATTCCTCGCCCTCCGCCGCCGTCGTCACCGTCGTCCGGTTCAGTACCGCGTTTCCGTACAGCATGCAGATCACGCTCTTCGCGATCAGGTCGTATATCTTCGCCTGATAGCCTGTCAGTCCCTTCGGAACGCTCGTCGTCGGAATGATCGCAAAGTGGCTTTCCACCTTTTTGTCGTCGAAATAGCGCCATTTTGCAAAACTGCGCTTGCGTCCGTCGATCAGGTTTGTATAGTCCGGATTCTTCGCAAGACTGTCCAGCACGCGATTGACCGTCGGCACCATGTCCTCGGTCAGATAGCGCGAATCGGTACGCGGATACGTCGTATAACCGCCGTCATAGAGCGCCTGCGCCGCGTCGAGCGTTTGCTTCAGCGTCATGCCGAACTTCGCATTTGCGTCCATCTGCAGCGCCGAGAGGCTGTACAGCTGCGGCGGATGCTTCTCCTCTTTCTTTTCGACGATCTCGGTGACGACGCCGTCCTTGCCGACGATCTTCTTCAGAATGGAATCGACCGCCGCCCGATCGGTAAACCGCTTTCCCTTGTGCGTTGCGGTGTACGTTTCCCCCTTGTCCGTTCGGAACGTCGCCTCGAGCGTCCAGTACGGCTCCGGCTTGAAGTTTCGGATCGCGAGTTCACGGTCAACGAGCATCTTGAGCGTCGGCGTCTGCACGCGTCCGATGCTGAGCACCTCGCCCTTCGCATGCTGATGCAGCGTCATCGCCACCGTCAGATTGATGCCCACGACCCAGTCCGCGATGCCGCGCATCCGTCCGGCAAGCTCGATGTTTCGAACCTCCTCATGCGTTTTCAGGTTTGCAAACGCATCGACGATACCCTCCTTGGTTTGCGATGCAAAGCAGACGCGCCAAACCGGTTTTTTACATCCCGTCAGCTCGTAGATGTACGAAAAGATCACCTCGCCCTCGCGGTCGAAGTCCGTCGCATTGATGATCCTGTCGCTCTTCGAAAACAATCGCTTGATCAGCTCGAACTGCTTTTTCGTACGCGCGTCGAAGGACGAGCCGTCCGTGCGCAGTTTCAGTTCGTACGGGTTCGGCAGAAACGGCGACGGGAGCTTATACCAGCTCTTGTATGCGGGGTTGTAATCCGCCGCGTCCTTGAGCTGTACAAGATGCCCGAATCCCCATGTGACGCAGCAGTCCTCGCCGCGGAACCGGATTCGCAAAAAGCCGTCCTTCGCTTGCTGTGCCTTAACCGCCTTTTCGTTCGATTTCAGCGCAGAAAACGAAACTTCCTTTCCGGAAGTCAAAGTGATCTTATCCAGCGCTGCCGCGATCTTGTTGCCGACGTCCGGCTTTTCCGCAAGAATTGTGATCATACGTTCGTTCCTTCTCTCCGTCCTTGATACGCACAGTATACCATACCGGACCGGGCTTGAAAAGGTGTACGTCTTTGCGGATGCGCCGTAATTTTTCATTGCCACGGCGTGAAAACATGGTATAATAGCCGTAACGGAGGATATCACATGAAACACGTCAAACGGTTGCTTTCGTTGCTGCTGACGATCCTGATGCTTGCATCTTTGCTCGCATGCGCAGCGCAGCTTGTTCCGATACCGAACGAGCCGGAATATGTCGATTTGCCGGTTTATACCGAGGACGAAACGCAGAGCGAGACGCCCTGCCCCGTCTCGGAGGACGGCGAATACTGGACCAAAGACGAGGTCGCGCTGTACATTCATCTGTACGGGCATCTGCCGAAGAACTACATCACCAAGAGCAAGGCGCAATCGCTCGGTTGGGAAGGCGGTTCACTCGAGCCCTATGCGCCCGGCTGTTCGATCGGCGGCGGACGCTTCGGCAATTACGAAGGGCTTCTGCCGACGAAGAAGGGTCGGACCTACACGGAATGCGATATCGACACGCGCGGCAAGAAAAGCCGCGGCGCAAAGCGCATCGTGTTCAGCAACGACGGTCTGATCTATTATACCGACGACCATTATGAGAGCTTTACCCTGCTGTACGGAGGAGAATGAGATGGAACTGATCATCATTGACGGAAAACGCATGACCACCATAGAAGAAACACACCGGTATCTCGAACGCACGCTGCGCCTGCCGCCGTATTACGGGCATAATCTCGATGCGCTTTACGACTGCCTCGGCGATCTTTCGCAGAATGTCTATATCATTCTGATCAACGGCGATCTGCTGGACAGCAACCTCGGCGAGTTTGCGGCAAAGCTTCGCAAGGTGTTCACCGATGCGAGCAATGTCCCCTTCTCCTTCCGCTTTATTGAGAATCCGAGCTGAAAACCGCGGCCCAAACTCCCGTCTTCCGGACGGGAGTTTTTGCTTGTGCGCATGTATGAATGCGGTTTTAACAATCCGTGAACGATGCACCGGAGGCGTTGACCGGCACAAGTTTTGAGGCGTAAAATAGGCATCGAAGTTGAAACGGAGGACAGCACGATGGACGAGCAGAAAACCTTGACGATCCTGACCGACGACACCAAGGAAATCGACGATAAGCAGGTACCCTTCGAAGATCTGATTTCCGAGCTTCGCTACTGATCCATACAACGCCTGAGAGTGCTTTTTCAGTCCGCAAACGGACGTTTTCTTTTGATCTCCCGATTTTATCGGGATTTTTTCTTTTTATGCAACCTTTTGACCCGGCAAATCATCTATAAGGTGTACGATCGCACAACGATCCTCCTTCCGCCGGCGGAAGGAAACGAAAGGAGTTTTCCATGCCAAGTCAAACAGACAAGCTGTGGTTTTCGGAACAGGTACGACCGATGCTCGATACACTTTACCATGTCGCATACGCCGTAGTACAGAACGACGCCGACGCACAGGACGCCGTGCAGGACTGCATCGAAAAAGCGTACCTCTCGCTGGATATGCTGCGCGAGCGCAGCAGGTTCCGCCCGTGGATCATGCGCATCCTGAAGAATACGTGCTATCGGATCCTGCGCGAGAAAAAGCGTTTGATCCCGTTTGATGATCTGCCAGAATCGGGCGAGGAACCGTTCGATTCGCTTGATCTGAAAGCCGCCTTTTCGCGGCTCTCTCCCGAAAGCCGGCTTGCGATCACGCTCTACTACTATGAGGGCTATCGCATTCCCGAGATTGCGGCGCTGCTGAACGAACCGGAAGGCACGATCAAAAGCCGTCTCTCCCGTGCACGCAAAGCGTTGCGTCAGGACCTGACCGTTACGGAGGTTTGCTTATGAATCAAGAAAAAAAGAACGCATATGAAAATGACCCGCTGTTTCCGCCCGTTCCGCAGGGCTATTATCAGCGAATGGAATCCGTGCTGGATGCGCTGCCCACGGAAAAAAAGTCCGTGCGGGTCCCGAAAAAACGCGGCATCATTCTGCTTGCCGCCGCGCTTGCCGCGCTGCTTGCCGTCGGCACCGCCGTTGCGGTCTCGATAAGCACCAAAGAACAGCTCAACGAGGTCGTCGAACAGCGCATCGAACAGGGCGACGACGAACGCTATCAGAAGGCGCGTGAGCTTGCGATCAGCCGCATTGACGCGGACGGCTATCCGCACGTGATCCCGCTCGAGGGCAGCGCCGATCTCGGCGACGTCACGCTGAAGCTCGTTTCGATCGAGGTCTACGGCTATGAAGCGGAGCTTCGCTATACGCTCGAAAGCGACACAGTCGGCTTTGTTCCGGCGCTGAGCGATCCGGACTTTCGTGAGGATCGCGAGATTCAAAAGACGGTTGCCGCATTCGACACGCTCTGCGCCTACGGCGAGGATGCCTGCGGCTTTGTGCTGAACGTCGAGGGCACAGACTATACCGCCTATCACGGCGATTCCGTTGCCGCTTCGGGCATGGATCACGACGGCGTGTGCACCGTCCGCTTTCTGGAATTCCCGTGGAAGCTCGAAAACGGCACGCATCTGACCTTCTCCGGCACGCTGTATCGCTGCGATACGGAAGGTACGCGCCTGTCCGAGATCGGCAGCTTTTCGATTCCGTTCGTCTACAACTACACGGCGGAGCTGCGCGAAGCCGAGATCGACGGGATGGCAAGAGAGTACATGAAATATGCCGATCAGCGCGACGCCGCGGTGCATGACACGCTATCCGGACTGCCGGAGAACGCGACGCGCATCGACGCCGTGGCGGGCAAGACGACCTATCTGGATGTTTCCGCCGACGAAGAAGGCGTGCTGCTCGGTCTGGAGGAGCGCTTTACGGAGATCGGCTGGATCGACTACACCTACTTCTGCATGGACGGCTATGACGTTGCGGATGAGGAGCTTGCAAGCGAGATTGCGCCCGATCAACAATCGGCAACGAAGCTTTTGCGTCTCCCCTATTACGCGGATCGGCAGTACATCGGCGACGTCGTGACGATCGGCTGTGTCCGCAGCATCAACAAGCTGATCCCGCTCGAGCCGGAGGGCTGGATGAACTCCGACGAATACGAGGACACGGTGTTTGTGTTCCGCTATAACCTTCTGACCGGCGAGGTCACGCTGCCGAAGGACGACGCGGAGCGCGACGCATGGTTTACGCCGCATACGTTCCCGATGGACAACGGCGATCAGGTCTACAGCTTTAAGGGGCGCTATGACGTCTGGGACGTCGAGGACGTTTCCGATACGCAGAACGGCACGACCGTTCGCATCGGACGCGTGGCGTTTACGCCGGACGGAGAGCTTTGCATCGTCTATCGGGCGGAAAACCTTGCCTGCGAAGTCATCGCCTGGGAAACGCTGCCGAAGGCCATTGCGATCGACGGCGTCGAGGTCAAGGCGCACCGCTTTTTGGAGGAAGATGGCTTCCGTCTTGCGGACGATCGCATTGCGGAGATTCTGAACACCTACGATATGTCCAAAACGCGCTGGATCACCGATTGCTGGAACATGAAGCTGCCGAAGCGCCGCGATATGTACGACGGTCCGATCACGATCGAGATCAAGGATTGGGATCTCTATGACCTGAACAAGCAGGGCGAACGCGAATACGTGGGCACCTTCAGCTTCACCTTCACGATCCCCGTAGACGACGCATCCTACCGGATGATGAGCGCGGGAAGCTTCACAAACCTCAACGAGCATTGATTACGCATCTGAAAAGGGGCTGCATCTGCAGCCCCTTTCTGTTGCGCGGTTCAATCCGCAAAGAAAAGATTGTCAAAATAGTCCGTGACAGGCAGTCCTTCGATCAGATTTCCCCAATAATCGTCCGTTTCACACATCGGCATACGGATCCGCGCAGCGATCCCGTCTTCGGTGCAAATCTCCGCAACGTTGCGATCGGCGTTGAATCCGAGCATATACACGTATGCGTCCTTTGCGATCTTGGCAGGCAAGCCGTTGATCTCACAGGGGACCTCGCGGATCGTATGCAGCAGTACGCCCATCTCGATCAACTCGTCGCGTCTGTTTTCGATCTCATCCTGCGTCGGGATGTCGCACAGCTCGATCCAGTCCGAATCGGGCATCAGGTTCTCGCCGCTGTAGCTTCGAACGCCGTCTTTCGTGCCGAGCATATCGCTTCTCTCATAGAACATCAGCTTCTGCGTCGATTCATCCCAATAGCAGAGATCATAAACCACTGCACCCGTCACGATCTTTCCGTCCGCAAGATGCAGTTCGGTCGTGATATAGTCGTCCGATGCTTCGTCGATCGAGACCAGCAGATTGATATACGGTGTGGTCGGATCGAGGTCGATCAGCAGCGCACGGCCGAACTGGATGCCGTCGAGTTCGATCTTCTCTTTGCCGATACCGATAACGGTCCTGTCGTTTTCTTCGTCGAGGCGGAAGGAAATGTCCTCCGTCTCTCCGTCAAGATCGATGTCACAGCGGAACATCGTCGCTTCCGAAACATTCCAGCCGACTTCCCGATACACATCAAATGTGATCGGCCGGAACGAAAGGTCCGGCGACGCAGTCGGATCCGCGCTCTGCGGGATTTCCGTCGCTTCGCTCTGCGTCTCCTCCGGTTCCGCGGCAGGCGTTTGCAGGATCACCGGTTCGTCTTCCGCCGAAGCCGTCTCATCTGTCTGCATATCTGTCGCCTCTGTCTGAACGGCGGACGGCGGATCCTGCGTCAGCATTGTGCAGCCGACCGTACACAGCAAGACAAAGCTCAGAATTACAGTGATCAAACGATTCATTTTCATACCTCCTGATTTCGTACAGTATAGCACATCATGCACCGTTTTACAAACCGTCTGCTTATCTGTCCGTTTTAACGGACCGTTCCGGTTTTACAATCAAGTCAGAAACAAACGGGAGGATGAAAACCATGACAGAAGCCATTCGCTATCGTATTCTGATGTACAGACTCCGCAGAGAGATCGCCGCCGCGGTCTGCGAAACCGTGCGAAAGCCGAAGCTGCGGATTCCGGGCAAAGCCACTTGCAAAGCATGCGAAAGTATCGTATAATATACATATGAAATCGATGCATCGACCGCTTGCCTGGATTCTGCTGCTGACGCTGATATTTGCGTTCGGCTGTTCGGATGTACACCGCTGTGTGCATGCCGACGAACCGGATGTGATCGCGCAGCAGAAGGCGGAACTCTGGGATAAGCTGTCGGCCGCGCGTCCTTCGCCCGCTTCCGGGATCACGGGACTCGCGCTGTCGGTGACGGTCATTGACGTCGGTCAGGGCGACTGCATCCTTCTGATCGCACCGGACGGCAAAACGATGCTTGTGGACGCCGGGCCTAACGGATCATTTCCTGCGATCGAAGAAGCGCTTGCGGCACAAGGCGTTGCTTCACTCGACGTCGCAGTTGCGACGCATCCGCATGAGGATCACATCGGTTCGATGGCGGCTGTGCTCGACGCATTCCCCGTCGACACGTTTTACACGATTGCGCAGGAACAGCAGACGCCTTCGTACACGAGCATGCGCGAGGCGCTTTCCGAAAACGGCTGTCGCGTCGTGTATGCCAAGGGCGGAGATTCGATCGAATGGAGCGAAAGCTGTACGGTCACGATCCTGAATCCGATCGTTTCGTACCCGGATCCGGAGGAGCTCAACAACGCGTCGATCGTGCTGCATGTGCGATACGGCGACACGGCAATCCTGCTGTGCGGCGACGCCGAGGAGCTTGCGGAACAGCGCATGCTGGACACATATCCGCGTTCGATGCTCAAAGCGGACGTGCTGAAGCTCGGGCATCACGGATCGTCCGGTTCGACCGGTTATTCGTTTCTGCTCGCCGTCGATCCCGACTTTGCGGTTGCTTCCTGCGGGAAAGACAATGAATACGGTCACCCGCATTATGAAACGCTTTCTCTGCTGTACGATACCCGTACGGCGTTATATCGGACCGATATGGATGGTTCGATCACATTTCTGCTCGACGGCACGGATGTGTTCGTCGAAACCACGCGAAAGGAGCTGCCATGAAAACCTGTCCCGTTTGTCAGAAACTCGTCAATGACGAAACCAAATTCTGCTATTACTGCGGCGCATCGCTTATGAACCTTGCACCGGAAACGCCCGCGCCCGAATCCGTTCCCGAAGAGCAGACGAGCGTCGAAGACGCCGCGCCCGCGATCGAGCCGGAACCCGTCGCGATCGAGGAGCCGACCGCGTCCGAGGAACCTGCCGCGATCGAGGAACCCGCTGCAGAAGAGTCCGCTCCGGTCGAAGCACCGACCGCAGAAACGCCCGAACCGATCGTGATCGGGGAGCCCGTGAAAGCGGAACCGACGCCTGCGTCGGATGAACAGCCCGCTGCAGCCGAAGCACCTGTCGCTCCCCCTGCCCCTGCACCCGTTGTGAATGCAACCGATTCGCGTTCGTTGATGACGACGGCGGGATACATCTTCTCGACGATCCTCTTCCACATTCCCGTGATCGGGTTGATCTTCCTGTTCATCTGGGGCTGCGGACGTCCGAAGAACATTTCGCTGAAGCGCTATTCGCTTGCGTGGCTCATCATGCGTCTGCTTGGCATCATCTTTATTCTGAGCTGCACGGTGTTCGTGCTGATCTGCTACTCGGGCAAGTTCCCGATCCTCACGCAGGCATTTACGGAGTTCTTCTCCTGACAAAACAAAACGCCTCCCGATCACACGGGAGGCGTTTTTTTGCTGTCTTTACTTTGCACAGGTATGCCGGATCGCTTCGCTGACGAACGCCGCCGTGCCTTCCCCGTGGCGATCGATGTTCTGCCGGAAACGTTCATCCGCGGTATACATCTGCCCGAGACCGCACATGATCTTATCCGTACAGGTGTAATAGTGCTCGGTGATGTACTTTTGCAGCGCCTGAACAAGCGCACGCGCTTCCTGCGAATCGGATGCTTTGCCCGCATTCCGACAGTCCGCAAACGCGCGGAAGATCGCTTCCATGCCGGCTGCGATGTCCGCCTGCTGCGCGTCCGTGTAATGCGAGGACTTTTCTGTGTACTCCCGATACGCATCGGTATCTCCCCACTTCTTTTGCACTTCGGCATTATGCTCTGTTTTGGTCACATAGCTGCGGATCTTCTCGACCGTTTTTTTGTTTTGGAAGCTTGCCTCGATCTCGCGCATATCAACGGTTCTGCCCGACAGGATTCCCTGGATCAGCACCTCTGCATACATCACTTCGCGCGTTGCGGGAACGCGCAGATAGCTCAGAAGATCGATGTTCATCTTGCTGTTGATGCCCTCGATCATCCCCGTAAAGAATGTGCACTCCCTGCCGAACAGGTCCCCGATGTTCTCGATGCAGCAGAAGCCCGCCTCAACGTCCGCCAGTCGCAGCAGCTTGCGCTCGACCGGAACGATGCTTCCGCCGTTCAGCAGCTGATCCGCCGTGGTATCGAGCACGTCGCAAAGCGTCAGAAGCAGCCCGGTATCCGGCAGCGTATCGCCGTTTTCCCACTTGGAAACGGCCTGAAACGAAATATTCAGCCGCTCTGCCAGATCTTTTTGCGTCATGCCGGCTGCCTTACGCAAATGCTGAATATACCGCCCGATTTTTAAGGTATCCATTGTTTTCCCCTGCCTTCCTTTCTCTTTCGGTCTGCAGCAGTATCATACAACAAATAACGAAATTCGTAAATAACGCGAATATTGAATAAATTCTATTTACAGTTGATTCTGAGCATAAAAGAAAAGGACGATGTGCTCGTCCTTTTCTGTCTGTCGGATCGACAGGATAAATTATTTGATTTCGCAGGTTGCGCCGACTGCCTTGAACGCTTCGACGATCTTCTCTGCTTCTTCCTTGGAAACGCCTTCCTTGACGGCCTTGGGCGCGTTGTCGACGACTTCCTTTGCTTCCTTGAGGCCGAGACCGGTCTGCTCGCGGACGACCTTGATGACCTTGATCTTCTCTGCGCCGATGTCCTTCAGGATGACATCGAACTCGGTCTTTTCTTCGACTTCTTCAGCTGCTGCGGCTGCCGGGCCTGCGACTGCAACTGCGGTTGCTGCTGCGGACACGCCAAACTCCTCTTCGAGAGCCTTGACGAGTTCGGAAAGTTCCAAAACGGACATTGCCTTGATATCGGCGATCAGTTGTTCCTTATTCATGATTAATCTCCTTATAAAATATGAATTTTTGTTTGTACGGCTATGCCGTTTGGTTCGTTATGCTTCCGTTGTTTCCGCGGGCGCGGCGTTTTCGGAACCGTTCTTCTTCGCGATCTGGTCGAGTACGATTGCAAGACCGGAGATCGGGGACATCATGCTGCCGAGCAGGCGGGCAATGAGCACTTCGCGGCTGGGCAGATCTGCAATCGCCTCAACCTCTGCGGGCGTGCTGACTGTGCCTTCTACGATACCGCCCTTGAACTCGCACTTCTTCGTCTTCTTGATGAAGTTCTTGAGGATTCTTGCCGGAGTGACCGCGTCGTCATATCCGAATGCGAACGCATTGGTTCCGTGCAGCATATCGTCTGCACCGCTCAGTCCGAGCTCATCAAAAGCACGGCGTACGCAGTGGTTCTTCAGAACGACGTACTCAACGTTTTCCTTGCGCATTTCGGCACGAAGCGCAGTATCCTCGGCAACGGTCAGTCCGCGATAGTCAAACAGAATGACGGATTTGGCCTTCTTGACCTTTTCCGCGACTTCCGCGACCTTTGCGGCCTTCATTTCGAGAATCTTTGCATTTGCCATGGTTGCACCTCCTTATAACGTGAAAAGCCCTCCGTCGCATAACGGAGGACTCGAAAACAAAGGTGCTATCGGGTCTACCTCGGCAGGATTTACACGCATGCGCGACACCGGCTGTCTTTGGCGACGGAACTTAACCTTGAATATAATACACGCTTCCCGCCCCTTTGTCAACCCTTTTTTTGCAGGATATTCGGGATTTCTTTGACGGTTTTCAATGCAGGAATCCGAGATAGAAATCGATCGCGTTATACAGCATGTCGCCGGAGCAAACCTGCACGGCGGCGTCCGTATTCGGGATGACGGCGTCCCGGTACAGATCGTGCGCGCGGGTCAGTACGAGCACCGGAATCACCTCGTATCCGTCGCCGAAGATCACATCGAGATAGTCGCTGTACTTTGCGCACTGAGCGACCTCTTCCTCCTCGATCTGATCCTTCATCTTGAACTCGAACGAGAATGCGAACCGCTTCGTGATCAGCAGCACGTCCGCATAGATCCGGATATGCCTGGACTTTTTGATGCGCAGTTCGAACGCGATCTCCCACTCGTCGGACAGCTTTTGCGGATACCCGAAATCCTTCAGATCGCGAAACAGATCGACCATCGTCTGCCGTGCGTCCGTGAAGGAGTGCATCAAGCCCCGCGTATCGTTGAGATTCCTTCCGATGTTTTCGCAGCCGAGTTTTAAAAGCGCAAGCCAGCGGCTTTCGTCCATATCCAAAAACTCACGCACCGATGAATAGAAGCCCGAAAACTCCGCAAGCCCGTAATGCGGGCGCGTCTGCGGGATCTGCGCATGCCACAGATATTCGTCGTCCTGCCAGCACAGTTCTTTCATAAAGGGCGAAGCGTACAGAAAATGGTTGACCGCAGAAGCGTCCGCGCGGATCATACGCGCGATCTCGCGTGCCTTGACCCCCTCCTCGCTTCTTGCGATACACATATAGATCTGTCGTTCGATCGGATCGATTCTTGCCATTGACGGTTTCCTTTCGTCCGTATTGTATCATATGTGCACCGTTGACCGCAAGCGCAAAGCTCAGCAGATTTCTTTACAACATGTGCCATTTTATCTTGTATTTCGATACAAGATATTGTATAATAAAGAAAAAGCGCCGGAGGCAGTTATGCGCGTTTATTGTACGGAAGAGCTTCACCGTTCGGGCGGCGGCGGAGTCTTTTATCTTTCGAAAGCCGAGGATGCACTGAAGCAGCTGATCGAGCAGTATGAAGGACAGGTCCGACTGATCTATCTCGATCCGCCGTTCCGCACCGGTGAATCCTTCAAGATGAAGATCGGCAAGGGAAAACAGGCGCAGACCGTTGTTCTGTATGAGGATAAGCTTGACGAGGAAAGCTACCTCCGCTGGCTCAAAGAGATCCTGCTCGGCTGTCATCGGCTGCTCGACGCGCGCGGATCGATCTATCTGCATCTCGATTACCGCATGTCGCACAAGGCGCGGATGCTGCTCGACGAGATCTTCGGAGAGGCAAACTTCATGAACGAGATCATCTGGGCATACCGTTCCGGCGGTCGCGCAACGCGCTGTTACCCCAGAAAACACGATACGATCCTGTTTTATCGAAAATCCAAAAAGGTCCTGTTCAACATCAAAGCGGTCGGCACGCCGCGCGGACCGGAACGCCGCAACCATATGAAGCGCTTCATCGATGAGGACGGGCGCATCGGCTTCTCCATTCGTTCAAACGGCAAGACATATACCTATTACGAGGATTCTCTGATCTATCCGTCCGATGTCTGGTCGGACATCGAACATCTGCAGCAGAAAGATCGCGAGCGCACGGGATTTTTGACGCAGAAGCCGGAAGCGCTGCTGCGGCGCATCATCTCCGCTTCGAGCGAACCGGGCGATCTTGTCGTCGATCTGTTCTCCGGCAGCGGCACGACCGCCGCGGTCGCTACAAAACTGGACCGTCGGTTCATTGCCGTCGATCAGAGTCCGGTTGCCTGTGCGCTGCTGCGCAGGCGTCAGCTCGGCGTGACCAGTGAGCCGACGCTGACCGACACGACGCCTCGCGCGCTGACGATCCGTTATCCGGTCGATCATACGCCTTGCAGCATCGGTGCGGAAGTCATCCAAAAAGGCGAGAAACGCATCGTACAGCTCAAGAAAACGACGTTCTCCGGAAAGGTGTGCGCGCCGGTGTATGCCGCGACCGGCTATGTGGACGGCACATGCTTCTGCGTGATGCAAGCCAACAGCGCGCCGAAGCTGCCGATCCAGCTGCCGCTTGCATCGGACCGCACGCCCGTGCTGCATATCGTCGGCGTGCACGGCGAGCAGGCGTTCTTTACACTGGACTGAAGCAGAAAAGAAAAGCCGTCTTCGCAAGGAAGGCGGCTTTTTTGTTTGAAATCGGTTTATTCGTCAAGCGGATTTCCGCACTTCGGGCAGAATCTCGCATCGCCGACTTCATATTTGTGTCCGCAGTTCTGGCAGAACCGATAGTTCTTGTTCGGGTCGTCCTGCGTCGGAACCTCGCGCACGGGTTTCGGCGTCGGATGCTCCGCTTCCTCATAGAACACGGCGCCGAGCGCGTTTTGCAGCAGCACGATGAATACGCTCAGCACAAACATGATCAGAGACGCAAACAACAGATAAATCACGGATGCGCCGATGAATCCCTCATACAGCAGCACGCTCGCGATCGGCGACAGGGTCAGCATCACGACGCAGCAAACGCCGCAGATCAAAAGATCGGAAAGGAACATCCTGACGCGATACCCTTTGGTCTTTTCGGAGGATAGCTTCAGCGCTTCCGCCGCGTTGAGCTCCGGACGGTCCATCAAAAGATAGGGCACGAACCGGTACTCATACCGTTTCATGACGGCGAACACGACGCCCGCAAACGGGATCAGTCCCCAGATCAGGATCCACAGATCTTTCCATGCCACGCCGCACAGGACGCGCTTGAACGTTGCGCCGTCCTTGCAGACAGCAAACATGTCCGCAGTCTTGCATTTCTCACCGCGGAAGCTTCTGAGATACAGCCATGCAAGCGCCGCGCCGATCAGAGCAGACGCAACATAGGCAACGCCCGGAACGCCCGCGAACAGCACGTATGCAAGATACTCGAGCAGCGCCGCAAACGCCGTCAGACCGAGCAGCCGCAGCGGCTGTTTGAAGACGAGTTTTATCGAACGACCGATCAGTTGAAATACCATAATCACCCCTCCTTAAAGTCATATATTTATTGTACTTTTGTTTTCTTTCACTGTCAATCTGCAATCCTCAAAATCCTGTCGAAAAAAGAAAAGATTCTCCGATGCGGAGAATCCTCTGCGTTACTTAAAGATGTCCTTTAAGGGGCGTTTTTTGTTTTTCTGCACGACCGGTTTGCCCTCCAACGCGGCAAGCTGTTCGAGGATCGCGCGCTCCTGCGTCGAGATCTTTTTGGGAACCTCGATATTGACCGTCACGAACAGATCGCCCCTCCCCTGCTGCTGCAGTTTTTGGACGCCCTGCTCGCGCAGACGGAACGTGGTGCCGATCTGCGTGCCTTGCGGCACGTTGTACTTGATCTGCCCCGTCAGCGTCGGAACGACGATCTCTCCGCCGAGCACCGCCGTCGTATACGGAATGTTCATGTTGAGCAGCAGATCGCTGCCGCGGCGCACGAACTGCGAATGCGAGCGAACGGAGATCGTCACGTACAGGTTGCCGCGCGGACCGCCTTTATAGCCCGCGTCGCCTTCGTTGCGCATGTTGATCGTCTGCCCGTCGTCGATGCCCGCCGGGATCTTCAGCGAAAGGCGTTTCAGCCGTCTGACACGACCTTTGCCGCGACACTCGGAGCACGGCTCCGATATAATCTTGCCGGTCCCGCGGCAGGCGGAACAAGGACGGCTGATCGTGGTCGCGCCGAACAGCGTGTTCTGCTGGATGCGTACCTGCCCCGTGCCTTTACAGGTCTGACAGCGCTGCGGCTGCGTGCCCGGTTTTGCGCCGGAACCGCCGCATACGTCGCACACCTCCTCACGCGTGACGCCGATCTCCTTTTCCGTGCCGAACGCCGCTTCTTCGAACGACAGCGTCAGATTATAGCGAATATCGTCGCCGGTCATCGGCGCGTTGCGATTCTGGGTCTGTGCGCCGAAGCCGCCGAAGATCGTGCTGAAGATGTCGCCGAAGCCGTCGAATCCCGTTGCGCCGGTGAACGGATTGCCGCCGCCCATCGTGGGATCGAATGCCGCATGCCCGAACTGATCGTATTTGGACCGTTTTTCGGGGTCGGAAAGCACTTCGTACGCCTCGTTCAGTTCCTTGAACTCGGCCTCCTTCGCCGCGTCTCCCGGATGCAGATCGGGATGGCAGGTCTTCGCTTTTTTACGAAATGCGCTCTTGATATCCGCGTCGGAAGCGTTCTTGTCGACGCCGAGCACCTCATAATAATCTCGTTTATTCTCCACGTCCGTACCTCACGATCGGGCGAGTGTTGCTCGCCCGACCCGTTCCGTATTTTGATTTGTGTTTAGTCGACCACCGTATAGTCCGCGTCAACGACGTCGTCCTTCGGCGGCTGCTGCGCGTTGTTCGGATTCTGCTCCGCACCCGGCTGCTGACCCGCATTCTGCTGATAGATCTTGCCGAAGATCTCGTAGCTCACATTCGTGCACTTCTCGGTCTCTTCCTTGATCTTTGCGTCATCGGTGCCTTCGAGCGCCTTCTTGAGGTCTGCAACCGCTGCTTCGACCTTTGCCTTGTCACCCGCGTCGATCTTGTCGCCGAGCTCACGCAGCGTCTTTTCGGTCGTATAGACGAGCTGGTCCGCATGGTTGCGCGCTTCCGCCGCTTCCTTGCGCTGCTTGTCTTCGTTCGCGTAGCGCTCCGCTTCCTCTACCGCCTTCTTGATCTCGTCTTCATTGAGGTTCGTGGATGCGGTGATTGTGACCTGCTGCTGGTTGCCCGTGCCGAGGTCCTTTGCGGAAACGTGCACGATGCCGTTCGCGTCGATGTCGAACGTGACTTCGATCTGCGGAACGCCTCTGGGTGCCGGCGCGATGCCGCTAAGCTGGAATCTGCCGAGGCTCTTGTTGTACTGCGCCATTTCACGCTCGCCCTGCAGCACGTGCACTTCGACGTTCGTCTGTCCGTCCGCCGCGGTGGAGAAGATCTGGCTCTTCTTGGTCGGGATCGTCGTGTTGCGCTCGATGAGTCTCGTGAACACGCCGCCGACGGTTTCGATGCCGAGCGAAAGAGGCGTGACGTCGAGGAGCAGGATGTCCTTTACTTCGCCGCCGAGCACGCCGCCCTGGATCGCCGCGCCGATCGCGACGCATTCATCGGGGTTAATGCCCTTGAACGGCTCTTTTCCGGTGATGTTCTTGACCATTTCCTGGACCGCCGGGATACGGGACGAACCGCCAACGAGGATGACCTTGTTGATATCGCTGTTGGAAAGCCCTGCGTCCTGCATTGCTTTCTGCACGCAGACGCGCGTCTTGTCAACGAGGTCTGCGGTCAGCTCGTTGAACTTCGCACGGGTGATCGTGCAGTCGAGGTGCAGCGGACCGTTGGAACCCTGCGTGATGAACGGAATGTTCACGTTGCTCTGGGTCATGCCGGAAAGCTCAATCTTTGCCTTCTCAGCTGCTTCCTTCAGACGCTGCAGCGCCATCTTATCCTTTCTGAGGTCGATGCCGTTGTTGCGGAGGAAGTCGGATGCGATGTAGTCGATCAGACGCTGGTCAAAGTCGTCGCCGCCGAGGCGGTTGTTGCCCGCGGTTGCGAGAACTTCGAATACGCCGTCGCCGATCTCGAGGATCGAAACGTCGAACGTGCCGCCGCCGAGGTCGTACACCAGGATCTTCTGGTTCGTTTCCTTATCGAGACCGTAAGCAAGCGAAGCCGCCGTCGGCTCGTTGATGATACGAAGCACTTCGAGACCCGCGATGCGGCCTGCATCCTTCGTCGCCTGACGCTGGCTGTCGGTGAAGTACGCCGGAACGGTGATGACCGCCTGCGTGACGGGTTCGCCGAGATACGCTTCCGCGTCCTGCTTCAGCTTCTGCAGAATCATCGCCGAGATCTCCTGCGGCGTATAGTCCTTGTCGTCGATGTGAACCTTATATGCGGAGCCCATCTCACGCTTGATCGAGGAGACGGTTCTGTCCGGATTCGTGATCGCCTGACGCTTCGCGATCGAGCCGACCAGACGTTCGTTGCCCTTGAATGCAACGACGGACGGAGTGGTTCTTGCGCCTTCCGCGTTGGGGATAACGACGGGGTCGCCGCCTTCGAGAATGGCGACGCAGGAATTGGTGGTGCCAAGGTCAATACCGATAATCTTACTCATATTCTTATACCTCCGAATTCTTTGAAGATTTACCTTTTTATCTTATGCAAACAAGTCCGAAATACTTGTTGTTGTCTTATTCCGAGACCTTCACCATGCTGTGGCGAATGATCTTGTCCTTCACCTGATAGCCCTTCTGGAACGTCTGCACGATGTTGCCGCTTTCCATGCCTTCGACCGCTTCGGTCATCACGGCATTGTGCAGGTTCGGATCAAACGCGCCGTCCGAGGGGATCTCGGTGAGCCCTTCCTTTTTGAGGATGTCGGCGAGTTTCTTGTGCACGAGCTTGACGCCGTCCGCCCAGCCATCGGCTTTTTCATCGCTTTCGGCGACCCGGTCGAAGTCGTCCAGCACCGGCAGCAGCGATTTGATGCAGTCGCGCTTGCCTTCGTCGTAGCTGTCAGCACGCACCGATGCGTTGCGTTTGCGGAAGTTGTCGAAATCCGCCTGATTGCGCTGCAGAAGTGCGATCGTGTCGTCAAGCTTCTTTTGCAGTTCATCGATGTGCGCCTTGACTGTTTCAAGCTCCTCCTGCGTCATCGTGACGGTTTCGGGCGTCGCTTCGGTCTGTTCCGTCGTTTCGGTCTTTTCGACCTGTTCGGGTTCCTTTGCCGCTTCATGCGGCTTGTTCTTTCTGGAAGCCAACTTCCTATTCCTCCTTCAGATACGATTGTAGGATCGTGCCGAGATTGCTTTGTACATTCGAAAGGATCGACAGCACCCTCGCATAGTCCATGCGGGTCGGTCCGATCACGCCGAAGCTGCCGAACGGCATGCCGTTGACGCGGTAACTCGCCGTGACCACGCTGCAGTCCTGCAGCCCTTCCTGCTCGTTCTCGCTGCCGATGGTGATCGTGAACTCCATGTTCGACGCTTTTTTCAGCATCTTGTACATGCTGTCGCGCTGTTCGACCGTCGCAAGGAACGTCTTTGCCTTCGATACGTCGCTGTACTCCGGATATTCGAGCATGTTCGTCGCGCCGGAAAGCTCGACCATGCGCCGGTCGTTCTGCTGATTTCTGCAGATCGTCGAAAGCAGTGATTCCACGAAGTCTGCGCGCGATGCAAGCTCTCCGCCGAGCTCGCGCACCAGTTCCGAAGATACCGTCGACATGCGGCTGCCGCCGAAGCGGTGTGTGATCGCCTTGCTGATGCGGTCCAGTTCCTCCGGTCCCATATCGAACGGGACGTCGATGACGGAGTTCTGCGAAACGCCCGCGTCGGTCACGACCACCGCAAGCGCTTTGCCGTCAACGAGCGGAACCAGCTGCAGATACTTCAGACGGTTCACGCCGATATCCGGCATCAGAACAACCGCCGTGTAATGCGTGATCTCCGACAGTGCTTTTGCCGTGCCGCGCAGCACCGTATCGACGCTGTGCACATGCTCGCGGAAGTACCCGGAAAGGAGCTTTGACTCCTCCTCCGAAAGATGCGCTCGCTGCATCATACGATCGACATACAGGCGATACGCTTTTTCCGAAGGGATCCGTCCCGCGCTGGTATGCGGCTGTGCAAGATAACCGAGCATCTCGAGATCCGCCATTTCATTGCGGATCGTTGCGGACGACCATTTCATGTCGCCGTTCTGACTCAGCGATTTGGAGCCGACCGGACTGGCCGAAAGGATGTATTCGTCGACAATCGCACGCAAGATCTGCAGCTTTCTGCTGTCCAGTTCCATGCGATCGCCTCCTTTCGTTTAGCACTCAATTCCTTCGAGTGCTAATCACTATGCATAAGATACCACTATAATGCACAATAGTCAAGTGAACTTCGGGTCAACAATGTGAAACAAAAGTGAAATCTCGTCGGAGCGTGCTCAACTCTGTTCACGACGATGCTTGTGACAGCATCCGTATCATCCGTTTCGCGAAAGCATTGTCGTTCACCCGTTTCGCCGCCCCTCCTCTCCGCAAAAGGTCGCGCTCGGTACGCCTGTTCATTTGTAAACGCATTCACAACGGCGTACTGTCGCTACCAACCTTTTGCGGCTTTTCACAAGGAAACCTCATCCACCGCAAGCGGTCCCCCTTCCCCATGCTGTACGCATGGGAAGGCTTTTGGATGCGTGCAAAGAGGCTTCTCCCCCTTTAGGGTGGAGAAGTTGTCAACGAAGTTGACTGATAAGGGGGCGTATCTTGATTCTTTCCTCCGTCATTTGATAAAATTGCCGCATGCATCCGACAATTCGGTGTCCCCGATTGTATGTATAGTGAAAGGAGGGCAAGGCAATATGAAGAATCCTTTGTTGCATACGGACAAAGAGATTACGGAGCTCTATGCGCGCCATAAAAGCACGGTCTACCGCGTCTGCTTTGCTTACCTCAAAAACCCCGCCGATACCGAGGACGCCGTTTCGGAGACCTTTTTCCGGCTGATCAAGAGCGCTCCCGCGTTCGAGAGTGCAGAACACGAAAAGGCATGGCTCATCCGCACCGCGTCGAACGTGTGCAAAAACCAGTTGAAGCATTGGTGGCGAAGGCGTGAGGACATCGAGCGTTTTTATGATCTTCCCGACAGGGAAAGGATCGAAACAAACGATGTTCTGGAAGCTGTCCTGGCTCTCCCAAACCGGTACAAGGCCGCCGTGTATCTGTATTATTACGAGGGTTATACCGGCGCGGAGATTGCAGGGATTCTCAAAAAGCCGCAATCGACCATCCGCAATCATCTGCGCGAGGCGCGCGCGATCCTCAAAGAAAGGTTAGGTGATGTTTTCGATGAAAAATGACTGTATCGTTGCTGCATGGAACACGATCGAACCGAGCGGCGCGCAGGATGCGCGGATGCTTTCCGCGATCCTCTCGGCAAACCGTTCCGAACACAAGAGAAAGGAGAAAAGGATGCTGCATACAAAAAAACTGCTGATCCCCGCCGTCTGTCTGGTGCTGCTTGCCGTCGTCGGCGTTACGGGGATCCGACTGAATTGGTTTACCGCAAGCCGGGAACCCATAGAAGCGGAAAGCGAGGGCGCGCCGGTCAACGAAACGGAATGCAAAGTGCCGAACCCCATTCTGGATGAAGAACTCGACGCCGCGTTTGGGTACTTGTTCCCGACTGAAATCGAAGACGGACTGCAGGCTCCGGAGACTTCCAGATTCAAGTATCTGATCATAAGAGCAAATAGAGATTCAGCATCGAATAAGATTCTGAAACCAGAGTATGTAGAGGCTATTGCGCTCCTTGAACTTGAACCAGATACGGATTACGATATCTCAAATGGTGAGAACCTCGAGCTTATCTACAAGGATGATGATAAAGTC
>ONMC01000068.1 GCA_900318745.1 uncultured Eubacteriales bacterium | reverse complement strand
GAACGGCTGTGCCTGATCGTCGACGCCGATGGGATTGTCACGGTCAACTGGCTTGATCCGCTGACGATGACTGAAACCGTGTCCGAATCGTCGACGCTTCTGTCGTTTGACAAGATGACGGGAATTGCAGAAAAAATGCTGCCGATCGTGTATTACATTCCAAGTTCGGCACGAGAAACGACGCAGGAGATCGGCGTACGGTCCGTCCGGCTCGAGCTTGTACGCGTGCGGGAACAGAACAATGCAAAGGAACTGAAAGGCATGCTGATTCCCGCATGGGTGTTTTACGGCACAGTACAACTGACCGAACATTATGCATCCGGAGAGGATTTTGTCTATTATACCGCCTACGGAATGCGAACCGCATCGCCGTATTATGAAGGTGAGGAAATTGTTCTCTGCATCAACGCGATCGACGGCACGATTATTGATCCGCTGCTTGGGTATTGAAGGGAGGACAGGCATATGAAAAAGCATATTTGTATCATCCTTCTTGCGGCGCTTCTTTTGCTCTGCGCCTGTCAGCCGACGCCGGAGGAGCCGGTGGTGATCGGCAAGGACAACGAGGCGATGATCGAAAAAGCAAAGGAAACGAGTGTACCCGTATCGACCGGAAGCGATCTATGGGAGCAGCTTGGCTGTCCGGAGGTGTATTCGGTCTCGTTCACGGATGAAACGAAAAAGATCAACATCACCGGCGAAGCGCCGATCCTTCTGCCGGATGCGGAAGGGCTTCCGCTGCTGTTCGTGGAAGCGGATCGGTTTTCGCAGGACACGGTTACCGCTTTTTTCAACCGTCTGTGCGGCGACGTCACGATGTACGAATACCCGACCGAGACGCCGAAGTACGCGATCCAAAATCAGATGGAGCAAACCATGCAGGAGATCGAAACCCTGCGGGAAAAGGGCGTCCCGGACGACGACGGAGAGCTTGCATGGCGGCTGCGGGACATGGAGAACCTGCAAAAAGCGCTCGTCGACGCACCGGACGAGGTCGAGCTGATTTCCTCGGACGGCACACTTCATCGCGCAGAAATGACCTTTCAAGGCAAGCAGCGCGGTACGACGGATGCGTTGAGCGTATTAAGCGAGCCGTTTACCTCCAATGGCGGCAGGCATTTTTCGGTATACAACGACGCCGATTATACGAACGACGGCGTGGACACCTTCGTGGACGAACAGGGAAACGTGCAGGGCTTTAATCCGCAAAGCGGTTCGCGGCTGACCTACGTGCGTGAGGGCGGAGATCTGCTCGGAAGCTACGCAAGCGGGACACCGATCTGGGACGTAACGCGCGAGAGCGAAAGCGATGAGCCGGCGGTATTCCCCGATATCACGATCCACGGATGGAACGAGCCGGAAACGCTGCTGCTTTCCGTGACGCCGAAGTCTGCGCGGGAGCAGGCGGAAGCGCTTTTGAAAGAGTGCGGCGTGACCGATATGCGGTTCGATTCGATCGCGCTTTATACCAACCGACAGCCGGTATCTCCGGAATGGCAGGACGCCGAGGAAGCGTATGCATCGTATTCGCCGGAACAGCAGGCGTATTCCGTGCGCTTTTTGCGCGAGGTGAAAGGCGTACCCGTGGAGGGCTATTTCGGATCGTCGCAGAGCGCGATCGACGGTATGGAATACGGACGCGAATGGAGCTATGAAGTGTTGGAAATCGCCGTGGACGACGGCGGGATCCGGTCGGTTGAATGGGTGGGACCGCTGAAGTCTGCCGAGATCGAGACCGATCGCGCGGCGCTGCTGCCGTTCTCCGAGATCGATGCGATCTTTCGGAAAATGCTTCCGATCAAGTATTTCAACATCAACAGCGACATTGATTTTTCAATTCGTATCGACCGGGTGCGGCTATGCCTGTGGCGCATCATCGACAAGGATTCCTATACGCGCGGCATCCTTGCGCCGGTCTGGTGCTTCTACGGTTCCGTCAATTCACGCGAAACCGAACGGCAGCCGCTTCTGATCATCAACGCCGTCGACGGCAGCGTCATCGATCCACAGCAAGGGTATTGATCGGAACGTGGGATATTGAGAATCGCTTGCAGCAATTTGACTTCCCGCATCGTTTTTTATTCGGAACGGTGCGGGCTTTTTTATATGAACGCTTTTTACAACTCTATTACAACTCCGATACAAGTCTGTGATAAGTTCGTTGCAGTTTGGACGCATTTGCATGATAGCATGAAAACAGAAATCGTAAGGAGGCGTAACAAATGAAACGAATCATTGCAATTCTGCTGATGCTCTGCATGCTTGCGGCGTGTCAACCGACGCCGGATCACGACTATGTGATCAATAAAGGTGATGATGTTGTGGAGCAGAAGCTTTCGGCAACGCCGGTTCCGGCGCAGACAGAAGATACGGTCTCTGTATCCGAACATGCGGCTAATAATGCGTCAACAACAACCGATCCCGGAAGCGAAACGAAGCCCGGCGCAGCGCTTGCGCCGCAGACCTTCCCGGAACGCTGGGATGCGGATGCGGAGAAGTACAGCGATCATCTTTCGATCGCGGTGCATGCGAAGATCGTGCAGAGGGCGGACGGGCTGTATCCGGTCTGGCGCACGCGCGGCAGGGAGATTTCCTCAGAGGAAGCGGCAAAGCTTGCGACGGCGCTGTTAAAAAAGCCCACCGAGGTCTTTACGCAGGAGCCGACCAAGGACGATATTAAACAGGAGATGGAGCGGTATCTTGAAGAGGCGGAAGCAAAGCTTGCGTGGCAGGCGGCGGGCAAGCCGAACGACGGCGTCGACCGTGATGAAACGGAACTCACGCAGGAGGAGGTCGACGCACAGCTCAAGGAATATGCGGAGCAGATCGAGAAAGCGCCGGAGAAGCTCGAAACAACGCCGGTTTCGGATTACAACAGCCTGAAGGAGAGACGCACCAGCGGCTTTACACTGGAGGACGGAAGCAAGGCGGCGGTTACATGGTGGCAGGATTTTCTGATCATATCGAAGGGGTGCAGCAATTTCGGCTATAACTATTACCGCTATTATTACGAAGACGACAAGCGCTTCGACGAACCGAACGCAAAGATCTGGAAGGACGTCAAAATGGATAAGGCGGAGGCCGAAAAGATTCTGCATGCGGAGATGGAACGGCTCGGCTTTACGGACTTTGCGGTGAAAAGCGCGGTCGAATCGAACCTTTTGGACAGCGTGGGCAGCAAGATGCACTATGTTACCGGCGGCTGGACATTCCGACTGATCCGCGACTACGGCGGGTATCCCTCGACAAACATTCCGTATGCGCCTGTGTCATATATGAAGGAAGGAGATAACAGCGGATACCTCGTGAATGAACCGATTCGTGATGAAGAGCTGGAAGTTTTGATCGACGAAAACGGCATTCAGTACTTCGGTTATTCGGCGCCGAAGTCCGTTCTGGAATGCGTAAACGAAAGCGTAGAACTGCTTCCGTTTGACGATGTGAAGCGCATTGCGTTAAACGCCGTTTCCGTCAGCTTCCCGTTTGAAGATTGGGGCGATCGGCAGATCGACCTTGAAATCTATGAAATGCTGCTGACGACCTATACCCTGCATATCAAAAACTCCGATGAATACTACGAAATGCCCTGCTGGGTCGTGTTCTTTGACGGAGAGTTTGCGACGGAACCGGAATTCAGAGAACGTGAACGGACCAATGAGGACTTGCAGCACGACGTCGTTATTCTGAACGCCGTCGACGGTTCGATCATTCATCCGGATTACGGTTATTAACCCAAAATGAATCCTAAGGCTGCCGAAGAAGCCCCCGAATCGCCGAAACGCGAATTCTCCGGCAGCTCGGTTTTTTGCGGTAAATCGATTACAAATCGATTACAAAACGGCAACAACTTTTTTCCCAAAAACCATTAGGATGGAATCGGAGGAGGAGAAATGAAACGGATCGCGGTTTTGCTTGCAATCATCATACTGTTTTGTGCCTGTCAGCCCACGCCGGAGGAGGAAGCTGTCATCCATAAGAACGAAGGCACACTCGAGCAGCAACTTGCGGCGACGCCGGTTCCGGATTATCAGTCGGAGGACGTTGCGAAGGCGGAAGGCGAACCGGAAGCGGTGACAGCAGAACAGAACACTCTGCGCCTTTCGCTGAACGCCCCGGATAAAGTGCAGGAGAACTTCGACGGACAGGCTGTCGGCGGACATCTGTATCTCGAAATGGACGCCGAGGTGGAGGTCCCGAACGTGGAAAAGGTCCCGGTCCTGCGCGGACAGGTCGGCTATGAGCCGGAAAAAGCGGCGGAACGCATCACAAAGCTTCTTTTGGGCGACGGGCCCTATATCCGTCCCGGGCACAGCGGGCGGGCATATTCTCAGATCCATATGGAGTTCTATCAGAAATGGCTTGAAGCGCTGGATCAGAAACCGTACGGACCGACTGCGGATTATGACGCCATCCGGAACGAAGTACAGCAGAATCTGGACGCCTATGCCGAGAGCTATCGAATGGCGACCGGAGAAAACGACCATCCGAGTCAGCCGTGGACCGGATCCTTTGACGACGCCAAGGAAGCGATCAGCATCAGCAGCGGCGAAAAGGGAATCGGCATGCACAACGGCGACGTCAGTAGCTTTATTTACGGCGCGGGCAGTCATCCGTCCTTCGGCGGCTGGATGGATCATCCCAGAGGCCCCCGGAACGAAGAAGAACGGCAATGGCTTCATAACGCTGCGGACTTTGCGAACAGCCTGGGCTACGCCCGTGTGATCCCGCAGTACATCAACGACGCGGACGAGATGACCCGGATGCGATACAGCGTCGAGACCGGGTTTGAAAGCGGGTATAAGGTTTTCTCCCTGCTGCCCGTTTACGAGGGCATTCCGGTTTACCCGTACGTGACCATGTATGGCTCCGATACCGGACGGGAGGCTGCAGGGATTCCCTTTACTCGAAATCTGGAGCAGGAGGAGGTCTCCGGCACGCTGTACAACGGTGAAGTGGTTCAGCTGCAGTGGAACAGCCCGTTTACGGTCACGCAGGTGGAAAACGAGAACGTGCCGCTGCTGCCGTTCGAGCGGATCATGGAGATCTTCAGGCGGCAGGTGTTTATGAGCGTCTATCTCGATGCGGGATACGATATGACGTACAAGGTCACGGGCATCCAGTTCTCCTATATGCGGGTGCAGGTTCCGAATTCCGACGAATACCGGCTGGTTCCCGTATGGGATTTCATCGGCTACGTGGTTTACGACTGGGAGGCGACGCCCGGTCAGCGGGCGATCAGCCAGGCCTTTTTCGAGCGTATGTCCATCCTGACGATCAACGCGATCGACGGCAGCGTCATCGACCGGTATCTCGGCTATTGAGACCCCAAAGAAAGGATATATTTAACATCCCGGTGAAAGGAAACAGTATGAGACAAGTCTGGGGAGACATCAGAAGAGCGGTATTCGGGCGGTCATTTCTGATCGCGTTCGGCGGCATGGTGCTTTGCCTTTTGATCGGCGCGTTTTCGGACGCGCTTTCCGTGTTCCGTATGGAGGACGGTTATGTGCTATATGGCTATCACCGTGAGCTTTTGCTGAACGCACTTTCAAGCGATATCATCCTGTTTGCCGTCCCGATCCTTGCCGCGATCCCCTACACCACCGCGTTTACCGACGACGTAAAGTCCGGGTATTTAAAGCCCTATCTCACGCGGACAAGCGTCACGCGCTACATTCTCGGAAAAGGGATCGGCGCGGCGGTCTCCGGCGGGCTTGCACTGGTGCTCGGCATTCTCGTCACGCTCGGCATTTTCATGCTTGTGTTCTCGCCGATGGAGGTGTATGGCGAATACGCGGTGGAATCAAAGATTCCGGACATCGTCCTGCGCTGTTTCCTGTTTTTCCTCTCCGGCGCGATGTGGGCAAGCGTAGGCTTGCTTGCTTCCTCGCTCACGCAGAACGTGTACCTTGCGTACGCCGCTCCGTTTATCTTCTATTATGTTTTGATCATTCTGCAGGAGCGCTATTTTCGCTCCACCTTCATGCTGAACCCGAAAAACTATCTGACCATGCAGGGCGCGTGGCCTTTGGAGGGCAAGAGCGCGGCGTTGACGCTTCTCATGCTTACGCTGATCCTGCAGCTTGTCTTTTATATGACCGTGCAGACGGAGCTAAGAGACGACAAGCGGCAGAAGCACCATTACGGGGCGCAGAACTGCTCGCAAAAGCTGCTTGAAAAGCGCATTGCACAAGCAAAACCGAAAGCGGTGAAACAGCAGAATCCCGTTCTTTATACGCTGTCGCAGGTGTGGGCGGTTGTGCGGTACAACTTCCGCATGTGGCGCGGGAACGTTCGCATCATCCTCACGTTTGCGCTCGCGTTCATCCTGTGCTTTTTGCTTTCGGACAAGGCGGCGTCATTTGCCTATGACATGGGCACGGCAATGCAGGCGTTCGAGCCGTTCGTATGGACTTTCGGCGACGCAAACTCCGTACTGCTGATTTCGCTGCTGCTAATCCTGCTCTTTGCGGACATTCCGTTCTTAGGCGCGGGCGTGCCGTATTATCTGGTGCGCATGAAGAGGTCGACATGGGCGTGGGGACAGCTTGTGTACCTCGTTCTTGCGACGCTCATCTATATGGTTTTCATCCTGATCGCAACGACCCTGATCTGTATGCAAAACAGCTTCCTCGGCAATATGTGGTCGGAGACGGCGGCGATCCTCGGCTACTCCGGCGCGGGCAAGGCGGTTGCGCTCCCTGCGCTTGTCAAAACGCTCGAGATGTCACGTCCGTACCAATGCGCCGCAACGATTTTCCTCCTGATGCTGCTGTACACGCTCGTGCTTGCGCTGCTCATGCTGTTCATGAAACTGCTGCGCGGCAAGAGCGCGGGCGTGGTTGCGGCGTTCAGCTTCTCGCTCTACGGGCTGCTGCTGAATCCGGAGCTCATCAAGCAGATGTTCAATCTCCCGGACGAGCTGATGTACAAGGCAAACGTCGCGGTGGGCTGGCTTTCGCCGCTGAACCAAGCGACGTATCACATGCACAACTTCGGCTACGATCTTCTGCCGCGCCTTTGGCAGACATATCTGATCTTCCTTGTGCTGATCGCCGGGCTGATGGTCGGCATCCTGCGTGCGATCCGCAAGTACAACTTTATGTTTCTCGGCACGGAACAGTCGTAAGGAGATTATCTATGGCAAACGCAATTGAAGTACACGATCTCGTGAAGGTGTTCGGACAGGATACGGTTTTGAAGGGGATCAACCGCAACTTTGAGGCGGGAAGGATCCACGGCGTCGTCGGCAACAACGGCTCCGGTAAGACGGTCATGTTCAAGTGCATCTGCGGATTTTTGCAGCCGACGAGCGGCAAGGTGCTCGTGAACGGCAAGCAGATCGGCAAGGACGTCGACTTTCCCGAGGACATCGGGCTGATCATCGAAACGCCGGGCTTTCTGCCGCAGCTTTCGGGGCTCAAGAATCTGGAGATTCTGGCGTCGCTGAAGCGCAAGATCAATCTAAAACAGATCGCCGACACGATTCGCCGCGTGGGGCTCGACCCGATGAGCTCGAAACCCGTCGGCAAGTATTCGCTCGGCATGCGGCAGAGGCTCGGCATCGCGCAGGCGATCATGGAGGAGCCGTCCCTGATGATCCTCGACGAGCCCATGAACGGCCTTGACAAGAACGGCGTCGCCGAAATGCGAGAGCTGTTCAAATCGCTTGCGACCGACGGGCGGACGATCCTGCTTGCGAGTCATAATATCGCTGATATCGAGGTCCTTTGCGACACGGTCTGCGAAATGGACGCGGGCGTGATGACGATGCTATAACACAGAAATTGAGGATAACGGTATGAAACAGAGAGTATTTGCATGGATTCTGGCACTGATACTGGCATTGACGCCGGTTCTGGCACTGGCGGAAGGCGATGAAACGGAACCGCCTGCCGCTTCGGAGCCCGCAGAAACGGAGGAGCCGTCGGCAACGCCGACCGGACAGCCGAGCGAGGAGCCGAGCGAACAGCCGACCGAACAGCCGAGCGAGGAACCGAGCGAATCGCCGGAGCCGAGTGAACAACCGAGCGCGTCGCCTTCGGCAAAGCCGACTGCAAAGCCGTCTTCGTCGCCTTCGGCAAAGCCGACCGAATCGCCGGAACCGAGCGAGGACCCGGCTGAGGACGCGTCGGATCCGCTCAGGATCGACACTTCCTGGATGTATCCCGGCATGGACAAGAGCTATGCGGGAGGGTATATGCCGATTCAGGCAAACGGCTCGGTGCAGTTCATGATGCCGCTGCTCGGCAAAACGCAGGGCAATACGATTCGCGTCGTTCCCGAGTTTCCCTCCGACGGACCGTTCGCGCCGACCAATTTGCAGTTTGATGTGCATGAGCAGACATACGACGTCACGCAGGGCAAGGACAATAAAACCGGAAAGATGGACGCATACCTGATTCAGTTTAGCGCGCCTTTGAAGAGCACCTTTTACAACGGCACCTATACCGTCATGCTCCATGTAACGTACAAGACGCCCGCGGGCGATCCGACCGAGCAGACCTTCACCATGCAGGTTCAGATCACAGGCGGCAAAACACCGTCCTCCGGCGGTGGCGGCGGGGGGCCGACAGCGGTCCGAAAACCGGTCATTCTGATCCAGAACTGCATGATCACGCCGACCGAAGTATCCGGCGGCGAAAGAGCATCTGTTTCCGTCTCC
>ONMC01000122.1 GCA_900318745.1 uncultured Eubacteriales bacterium | reverse complement strand
CCGGCAACATGGTCAACCCAAACATGAAGACCGGCGAGGTCGAAGTCAAGGTCAAGGAGTTCAAGATCCTGAGCGTTTCCGAAACGCCGCCGATCGACACGAGCGACGACTGCAACGCAGGCGAACTGCTGCGGCTGAAGTATCGCTATCTGGATCTCAGAAGACCGTGCATGCAGAAAAATCTCATGATGCGCAACGAGATCACGCGGATCACGCACGAATACTTTGCGGAAAACGGCTTCCTCGAGATCGAAACGCCGATGCTCACCAAGAGCACGCCGGAAGGCGCGCGCGACTATCTGGTGCCGAGCCGTGTCCATCCGGGCAGCTTTTATGCGCTGCCGCAGAGCCCGCAGCTGTTTAAGCAGCTTCTGATGCTTAGCGGCTTCGACCGTTACATGCAGATCGCGCGCTGCTTCCGCGACGAGGACCTGAGAGCCGACCGTCAGCCGGACTTCACGCAGATCGACCTTGAAATGTCGTTTGTGGAAGCAGACGACGTCATGGCGATGAACGAGGGCTTTTTGAAGCGTCTCTTTAAGGAAACGCTCGATCTCGATATTCAGCTTCCGCTGCCGCGCATCACGTGGCAGGACGCGATGGACCGCTACGGCTCCGATAAGCCGGATACGCGCTTCGAGATGGAGCTCTGTGACCTTTCCGAATGTGTGAAGGACTGCGGCTTCTCTGTGTTCCAGAACGCGCTGAAGGACGGCGGCTCCGTTCGCTGCATCGTCGCAAAGAATGCAAGCGCACAGTTTTCGCGTAAAGAGATCGACGCGCTCGGCGAGTTTGTCAAGACGTATAAGGCGAAGGGCCTTGCATGGATGAACTGGAAGCCCGAAGGCCTGCAGTCGCCGATTGCAAAGTTCCTCACCGAGGACGAGATCGAGGCGATCAAGGCAAAGGCAAACTTCGAGCAGGGCGACGTGATGTTCATCGTTGCGGATAAGAATGCGGTCGTGTGGGCGTCGCTCGGCGCGCTGCGTCTGAAGCTCGGCGACAAACTCGGGCTCATCGATCCGAAGAAGTTCAACCTGCTGTGGGTCGTCGAGTTCCCGCTTCTTGAGTGGAGCGAGGAAGAGAACCGCTTCGTTGCGATGCATCATCCGTTCACGAGTCCGATGGACGAGGACCTTCCGTATCTCGATACCGACCCGGGCAGAGTCCGTGCAAAGGCGTACGACATCGTGCTGAACGGCAACGAGATCGGCGGCGGCTCGATCCGTATCCATTCGACCGAACTGCAGGCGAAGATGTTCGACGTCATCGGTCTTTCCAAGGAGCAGGCGGAAGCGCGGTTCAAGTTCCTGCTCGACGCGCTGAAGTACGGCACGCCGCCGCACGGCGGATTGGCATACGGTCTCGACCGCGTGACGATGCTGATCTGCGGCGCGCAATCGATCCGCGACGTCATCGCGTTCCCGAAAGTGCAGAACGCGTCCTGCCCGCTGACGAACGCGCCGGATCCCGTCGACGCAAAACAGCTCGAGGAGCTGCATATCGCGGTCGTTCCCGAGGAAGAATGATTTTGTAAACCAACGAAAGGAGCGAAACTCATGGCAAACATCATCACAGGCACACAGGATAACTTCGATTCCGTCATCAACGGCGAGCTTCCTGTTCTGGTGGATTTCTGGGCAACGTGGTGCGGTCCGTGCCGCATGGTCGGTCCGTTCATCGAGCAGCTTGCGGACGAATACGACGGCAAGGTCGCGTTCATGAAGGTCAATGTCGACGAGGAACCCGAGCTTTGCGAAAAGTATCGCGTCAGCTCGATCCCGAATCTCGTTCTGTTCAAGGACGGCGACGTGCTCGATCAAAGCGCAGGCGCGCGTCCGAAGGCGCTGATCGCGCAGTTCATCGAGCAGGCACTGTAAGCGCTTTGCAATGCGCAAAAAGCGTACAATCATCATAGCTGTCATCGCAGCCGTCGTTCTCTTGCTGACATTGTCCGCATTTGATACGCGGCTGCGTGTCGTTTCTTACACGGTTTCGGACGAAAGGATCCTTTCGCCGGTGCGGATCGTGCTTCTTACGGATCTCCATTCCTGCAGATACGGCGAGGGACAACAGGAACTTCTCGACGCGATCGATGCGCAGAAGCCGGATCTGGTTTTGCTCGGCGGAGATATCTTCGACGACGATCTTAAAAATGTCAACACGATGATCGTACTGGAATATGTCGCCGAACGTTATTCCTGCTTCTATGTTTCCGGAAACCATGAATACTGGCACGAAGATCCACAAGTGTTGTTTGACACTGTGCGGGAACTTGGCATCCCGATCCTTCACGGGAACTCCGAAACAGTCGCGGTCGGACGCACGACGCTGCAAATCTGCGGCATTGCCGATCCCGCCTGCGCGGAAATCGAAATTGATGAAGATGCGGAGGATCAGCGAAAAGCGGCGAGGGAAGCCGTGACGGAAAAACAGCTGCAATCCGCAGCGGCCGGAACAGACGGACGGTATGCGATCCTGCTTGCGCATCGCCCCGAGCTGATCGAAACGTATGCGAAGTACGGCTTTGATCTTGTGCTTTCCGGACATGCGCACGGCGGACAGGTGCGGATACCGGGTATTTTGAACGGGTTGTTTTCGCCGGGGGAAGGTTGGTTTCCGAAGTACGCGGGCGGGGAATACCGTGTCGGCGAAACGACGATGATCGTCAGCCGCGGGCTCGCGCGGGAATCCACCGCCGCGCCGCGCATCTGGAACCGACCGGAACTGGCCGTGATCGAACTGCTGCCCGTAGATCAAAACCCGTAACACAGAGCAATAAAAGAACGGATGATAACACGATGATCTATGATATTTCACAGCCGGTGTTTGAAAGTACGGCATATCCGGGCGATCCCGAACCGAAAAAGAAACTGCTTGCAAGCCTTGAAAACGGCGACGACTGCAACCTTTCCGCGTTCTCGATGTGCGCGCATAACGGGACACATGTCGATGCGCCGCTGCACTTTCTGAACGGCGGAAAAGGCGTCGGCGCCGTCGCGCTCGAAAAATTCGTCGGTCCCGCATATGTGGGAACGGTTCGGTGCGACGTCGGCGAACGGGAAGCGCGGGCATTGCTTCAAGCCGCACAAAATGCGCATCCCGGCGCACAACGCCGCATTCTGATCCGCGGCGACGCGACGGTCACGGAGGAAGCGGCGGCAGTCTTTGCCGCTGCAGGAATCGATCTGATCGGCGTCGAATCGCAGTCGGTCGGACCGGAGGACGCGCCTGCGGCGGTGCATCTTGCGCTGCTTTCCGCAGAGGTCGTGTTGCTCGAAGGGATTCGGCTCGACGCGGTGCCGGACGGCGCGTATATGCTGAACTGTGCGCCGCTGAATCTCGGCGACTGCGACGGCGCGCCGTGCCGCGCGATCCTTATGGATCTCTGAACCAAAATCAAAAGACGGGGGAGGCAAGCGCCTCTCCCGTTTTATCGCTCCGTGACTTCGACCCGGATCGGATCGCCGTGCCGTTTGCCGATTTGTTTGCGAATGGATTTCGTTATGCCGATGACAAAGCAAACCGAACCGTCTTCGTTCTTCACACCCATGTTCACAATGCTTCCGTCATAGGGAACGCCGTCGAATGTCGCGTGGACTTTGACGCGTCCTTTTCCGAACAGCTCTTTGATATCCCACGGAAACGCAATGTATGCGCCGCCGTCGGGTTCTTCCTGCAGAATTGCGGTGAACGCATATGTCTTTGGATTCAGCCGTTCCATTCGGATCTCCGTCGCTTGGACGGACGGAAGATATTGTTCCTCACCGGTCGCGGCAAACCCGCATTTTTGATAGAAGCGGATCGCTCTTGCATTCTCCTTCAGCACCCAAAGACCGATCGCCGGATACGCCGAAAGCTGTTCCGATGCGGCTTCGAACAGGCGCTTTGCAACGCCTGTTCCCCAATATTCCGGCAGAACGTACAGCGCGAAGAGCTCGCCGGTATCCGGTGCGTCCCTGTTGATTCCGTACCCCGCAAAGCCTGCGACCCGCTCGCCGCCCAGGGCGATGAGAATGTTGTCACGCCATTGAAACGCGATCTGCTCGCATTTGTCGAGCGTCAGCTTTTCAAGATATGCTTCGCTGACCATCTCTGCATACGCATCGTGCCAGCAGCGCCAGTGCACGTACGCCTTTCCCCGGATCTCATCGTCCGTTTCCATTTGTTTGATTGTGATCTGCATACCGCACCTCGTTTTGACGCCATCCCGTCGGATGTACAGCGGCATATCGTATTCGTCGACGCCGTTTTCCGTGAATCCGAGCGATTTCCAGAATCGCACCGATTCCGGCTTTTCGCTGTTCAGCTCGTACCATTTCGCGCCGCCCGCCGCGGCGTACTGCGCAAGCGCTTCAAAGCACCGGTGTCCGGTTCCGTTTCCGCGAAAGGCGGGGAAGACCCAGAAATCGAGGATAAAGCACTTGCCGTCCTCGGCATGATAGATGCAATAGGACGCCGCCCCGATCCGCTTTCTGTTCTCCGTAAAGTACACCATGTGATGCCGGTCGGTCTCTCGGCGCATGTGTGCCTCCAGAATGCCGCGATATTCGTCGCCGGTG
>ONMC01000006.1 GCA_900318745.1 uncultured Eubacteriales bacterium | reverse complement strand
GCAGCGCTGCACGAGATCGCCGGTCGAGATGTGCTTGTGATAGTCGTACGGCACGGAATTCAGTTTGCGGTAGAGCGTGTCGCGCATCTGTTTCGCCATGCGTTCCGAACCCTTTGCCACGTTGCGGCGCCGCAAAAATGTGAACAGTCCGTTCAGCGCCGTAAAGAGGAAGAAGGCGAGACCGCACAGCCAGTAGCTTCTGCCGAGCGGACCCAGCGATTTCAGCCAGCGAAAGAGAAACGCGGGGATCGACGGATCCTGATCGAGCAGAACGTAGTCGAGCGTATAGCTTGTGACGAGAGACGACGCATACAGCGCAGCGATGCCGAGGACGACCTCGATCGCGCCGAGCAGAAACACGCCGGCGGAACCCCGCAGCGCGGGGAGAAATAACGGTTTATATCGTTCTTTTTTCATATTAAAACATCTCCTGCGGATTCACCTCAAGGATCGCCTCGCGGCAGTCCGTGCGGTGAAGATCGTGAAATGCCGTAACGGTGTTGACGGCACTGCGAAGCCGCTTTGTGCGCAGCAGCTTCAGTACGATTTGGTAGCGGTAAAAACCGGAGATCCTTGCGATCGGCGCTTCGGCGGCAACGAGCAGAAGCAGATCGTTTTTTCCTTCCTCGCCGAGCGTGCAAAAGAGCTCGGTTTCCAGCTGTTTGGCATACGAGAGGCAGGCATCCCGCACGGTCTGTTCGTTCCGGTCGGAAAACACGATGCGCAGAAACAGCGAGAACGGGGGATAGAGCATCTTTTTCCGCTCCATGATCTCATAGTGGTAGAACCCGACGTAATCCTGCTGTTGTGCAAACCGGATGATCGGATGCTGCGGTTCATAGGTCTGCAGCACGACCCGTCCCGGCACGTTGTCGCGTCCCGCGCGTCCCGCAACCTGCGTGAGCAGCTGGAACGTGCGTTCCGGCGCACGATAGTCCGGCAGATTCAGCGTTGTATCGGCGGATACGATCCCCACGAGCGTGACGTTCGGAAAATCGTGTCCCTTTGCGATCATCTGCGTGCCGATCAGAACCTGCGCCTCGCCGCGATGGAAGGCGCCGAGCAGCCGTTCATAACTGCCCTTTTCACGCATCGTATCGGTCTTCCTCGACCTGTTCCGTGCCGATGCCGAACTGTTTGATAAATGATTTTTTACAGTTCGGGCACTCCTTCGGCAGCGGCTTTACGGCGCCGCAGTAATGACAGCGCACGCGTGATTCCGATTTGTGATAGGTCATCGAAATGTCGCAGTTATCGCATTTGAGGACATATCCGCAGCTGCGGCAGCTGACAAACGTCGAATAACCGCGCCGGTTGATGAACAGCATCGCCTGCTTGCCGTTTCCGATGCATTCCGACAGTCGCTCCGCGAGCGTATCGGAAAAAATGCCGGTATTGCCCATTAGAAGCTCTTCGCGCATGTTGGCGATTTCGACGGTCGGCAAAGGTCTGCCCTCCACGCGATCGGGAAGTTCGACGAGCGTATACTTGCCGGAAAGCGCGCGCGAATAGCTCATCAGCGAGGGGGTGGCGCTGCCGAGAACCAGCGTCCCGCACGACTCGCGCACCCGCTTTGCCGCGATCTCACCCGCGAGATAGCGCGGCTGTGATTCGCTTTGATAACTCGATTCATGTTCTTCGTCGATGATGATCAGCAGCAGCCGTTCCACCGGCGCAAAAACCGCGCTTCTGGCGCCGATCACGATGTCGGCAAGACCCAGACGGATGCGCCGCCACTCATCGAAGCGTTCGCCGGGGGACAGCCTGCTGTGCAGAACGGCAATGCGGTCGCCGAACCGATCCGTGAACCGCCCGACCGTCTGCGGCGTCAAGGAGATCTCCGGCACGAGCACGATCGCCTGGCCGCCCGCATCGAGGCAATCGGAGATCGCCTTAAGGTATACCTCCGTTTTGCCGCTTCCGGTCACGCCGTGCAGCAGAAGAACGGAGCCGTTTTGCGCCTGCATCGCCGCATCGATCGCATCGACCGCATGCCGCTGCGAATCGGTGAGCGTGTATAACGGCGCGTGCAGCTTCATTTTGTCCGGCCTGCGAAATACGGTTTCGTTCTGTTCGACAAGGTACCCGCGCTTGATCAGTGCGTTGATCGCCGCGGTCGAATTCGGATAAAAGGCGTTGATGTCCGGGACCGATGCCTCGGCGTTGATCCGGATGACGAGCTCAAGCACGCGCTTTTGCGCGATCGCGCGGTTCAGCGATGCAAGCGCGGCGTCCGGATCGAGACCGTCTGCGAGACGAACGGTGCGCACGCGCTTTTCTTTGACGCGCATCCCGCGAAGCTGTGCGGGGATCATCAGACGCAGAGCGTCGACGAAAAGACAGTGATATGCCTCCTGCATCCACTCCGCAAGTCTGATCTGCTCCGGAAGAAGAACGGGGTAGGGCTCGATGATCTTCGCGATATCCTTGACCTCCGGATAGTCGGTCTGTTCCTTCAGAGCAACGACGAATCCCTCTTTTGTATGGTCGCCGAGTCCGAACGGCACCAGCACATGATGCCCGACGGACACGTTGAGTCCCTCGGGAATGCGATAGGTGAACCTTCTGTCAACCGCGCTGTGCGCGATATCGACGACGACCTCGGCGTACATGGTATTCCTCCCAATGTGAAAAGAAGCCCGTTACGCGAACGCAACGGGCAAAAGGCGGGCGTTCAGCCCTCTTTCGGCGCGTTCAGAACCAGTTTATCGTGATAAAGCTCATCCACAGCCATGGAAACCGGCTTGTTGGAGCCGAGCTTTTCGGGATGATCCTGCAGCTGACGTGCGCGTGCCGCAACCGCGGTTACGAGCAGATAGCGGCAGCCGGCTTTCTCGACCAGCTCGTTCAGAGAAGGATAATTCATCATATCGTTTCGCCTCCTGTTAGTTTTGAAATCAGTTCGGAATTCCTTGCAGTCCTGTTCAATTCCGCGGACAGGATCGCTTCCATATCGAAAACCGCTTCCTCAACGACGTCGTTGACGACCATATAGTCGTATTTCGGAAGCATCTCAAGCTCTTTCAGCGCCGTTGCGGTGCGCACGTCGATCGATTCCTGCGTTTCGGTACCGCGCCCCACCAGACGGTCCTTCAGGACCTTCAGCGACGGGGGAGCAATAAACACAAGCACCGCGTCGGGGCAGGCTTCCTTGACTTTCATCGCGCCCTGCACGTCGATCTCGAGGATCACGTGGTTGCCCTTTTCGCGTTCCTGCTCGACGAACGCTTTCGGCGTGCCGTAGTAGTTCATGCCGAAAACGTGCATATACTCGAGAAACGCGTTTTCTTCGATCATGCGGTCGAATTCTTCCTTCGTCCGGTAGAAATAATGCACGCCCTCGATCTCGCCGGGACGCGGCGCGCGAGTCGTGACGGATACGGACATGATGATTTCCGGATGCTTTGCGATCAGCGCGCCGTCGACGGTTCCCTTTCCGACGCCGGCGGGACCGGAAACAACGATCAGCAGCCCCTTTTTCCTTCTTGCCATAAAACTCCTTATCCTTCCGCGCGATATTCGGCGTTCAGCCGATGCGCAATGGTTTCCGTCTGCAGCGCGGACAAAATCACATGTCCGCTGTCCGTCACCAGAACGGAGCGCGTTTTTCTGCCGCAGCTTGCGTCGATCAGAAGATGATGCTCGCGCGCGTCCTGAATGAGCCGCTTCACCGGCGCGGCGTCCGGACCGACGAGCGCGACGATGCGCGACGCCGATACGATGTTGCCGAACCCGACCGATACCAGTTCGATGCTCTTCATTCGCTTACTCCACGTTCTGGATCTGTTCGCGCAGCTTTTCGATTTCCGCCTTGCAGCCCAGAACGGCGTTGGTCAGCTCGGCGTCGTTCGCCTTGCTGCCGATCGTGTTGCACTCGCGGTTCATTTCCTGCACGATAAAATCCATGTTCCGGCCGACCGGTTCCGTGCTTTCCAGATACGTACGGAACTGTGCGATATGGCTTTTCAGGCGCACAAGCTCCTCGTCGATGCAGCAGCGGTCCGCAAACAGTGCAACCTCGGTGGCAAGCCGTGCGCGATCGATCTCCGTATCGTTCAGAACGGCTTCGATGCGTTCGTTGAGTTTTCTGCGATAGTCTTCCGCAACAAACGGCGCACGGGCAAGGATCTGTTCGCGAAACGCGTCCATATGATCCACGCCGATCGACAACGCGGTCTTCAGCCGCTCGCCTTCGGCTTTGCGCATCACAAGCATCGCGTCGATCGCCGTGTCCGCCGCTTCGACTGCGAGCGAAACCAATGCGTCCGTGTCCTCGTCGGCGGGGACGATCTCGGTCACATCCGGGAGACGGAGGACGTTCGAAAGCGTCAGATCGTCCGTCAGCGCAAGCGAGGTGTTCGCTTCCTTTGCGGCGCGCACATATGCCGAAAGCAGCGCTGCGTCGACCCGAACGGTCTTTGCGTCGCTGCGCGTATTGCGGTAGTTTACGAAGACGTCGATGTGCCCGCGGCTCAAACGCCTGCCGATCGCAGCACGCAGCGGGTCTTCGATGCACGAAAGGATACGCGGAAGACGCATCGATACATCCAGAAACCGATGATTGACGCTTTTGAGTTCGACGGTCAGCTCGCGTCCGTCGCGGGCAGCCGTGCCCTTTCCGTATCCAGTCATGCTGTTCATGATAACTACCTCCGCAAATCCATAGTATAACACAGAGCGCGACCGAATTACAAGTGGTCGCGTCCGGTTTTTCAATAAAAGAGTTTCGCGATCGGGCTGTCCGCGTCCAGAATCAGCGTCTTTTGCTCGCCGGTCATCGACTGCTTCAATGCGTCGAGCGCGATCATGAACGTGTAAAAGTCCGCTTCGTCTTCGGTGTCGTATACGTCGGCAAGAATGCGCATGTACTCGGCATCGCCTTCCGCGCGGATGCGCAGCGCGTCGGCCTCCGACTCGGAGAGGATGATCTTGACCTGCTTGTCGGCGCTGTTGCGGATCTGCTTCGCTTCGGCGTTGCCCTCCGCAAGATACGATGCAGCGATGTTGTTGCGCTCGGAGATCATGCGCATGTAGACCGCATCCTTGTTGTCATCGGGCAGGTCGAGCGTCTTGGTTTCAACGGCGAGCATCTCGATGCCGTAGCGGTCGAAGCTCGAGCCGATGTTCGCCATGACGAGACCGACGATCTCGCCGTCGCGCCCCGAAATGACCTTCTCCTGGTTCTGCGAGGAAATGACGGTCTTCAGCGCATTATAGACGATCGCGTTGATGCGGCTTTCGGCGTTGGTCACACTTCCGGACAGCGATTCGATGAACAGACGCGGGTCACTGATGCGCCACATCGCGAATGAATCAAGCACCATCGAGTGCTTGTCCGCGGTAATGACGTCGGAGATCGGCAGGTCGTAGAGCAGGACCGCCTTGCTCAGCTTCTTTGTCTCCTGCACGAACGGAACCTTGAAGTAGAGACCCGGCTCGGCCTTGACGTCCTTGACCGCGCCGAATTCCATGACGACGCCGTATTCATCGGGATGCACCACGAACACGGAACCGGAGACGACGATAAGGATTGCGATCAGCGCGACGAGCGCGAGAATCCATCCGATCAGTTTGCGCTTCATATCAGTTGCCTCCTTCCGCGTCGTTTGCAGTGTCCGGCGCAACAAAGCTGTCGATCGGCAGAACCGCCTGCACGGTGTTGCCGTCTTTGCCCATGATAATGACCTTCATATCGGGGAAGATCGCGCTGATCGATTCGTAGAACAGACGCTGTTTGGTGATCTCCGGATACTTCGCGTACTCCTGATAGAGCTGCGCAAAGCGCGATGCCTGACCGTTCGCCGCATTGATGCGCGCGGTCTTGTACGCCTCGGCGCTCTGCAGGATTTCGTCCGCATCCGCCTTTGCCGCGGGCAGAACCTCGTTCGCATACTTGTTCGCGTTGTTCGTTGCAGTCTCGGCATCCTGCTTGGCGGTCTCGACCGCCTTGAACGCCTCCTGCACGGCTCTTGTCGGCGGTTCCGCATCCTGAATCGTGATGCTCACGAGCGTGATGCCGAGGTCTTCCTTTTCGAGCCGGTTCAGAATTTTGTCCTTGATCGACGCCTGAATCTCGCTCTTGCCGGTCGTGATCACGTCGTCGACGCGGTAGAGACCGATCGTGTCGCGAATGTAGGACTGGCACAGCATTTTCAGAATGCCGACCGGATCCTGCGAGTTGTAGAGGTATTTGACCGGATCGGTGACGCGGTATTCGACATAGAAGTCGACGTTGACGAAGTTGTAGTCCACCGTGATCATGACCGATTCCGAATCGATCGAGCTGCCGGTATTGAGATCGTAGCCGATGGCAAAGCCCTTGGTCGCCTTGCTCACGTAATGCTTCTGCTGAATGAACGGGATCTTCATCTTCAGACCCGGTTCGCTGACGACCGACGCTTTGCCGAACGTCGTAATGACCGCAAATTCGTCCTCGTTGAGCTCATAGAACGAGCTGAACACGAGGATCAGTCCAAGCACGACCAGCACGCCCGCGATCGCAATCGTCTTTGCGATCCGGCCGCGGTTCGGCTCTTTGTATTTCGGAATGTTCTGTTCCATATCCGTTCCTTTCCCGAAAGCGCGGCTTTCGATTCGTATGGGTTAAAAGAGACGGTAAAGCTCATCCGCACCGGGCGGGTCAAGCGGAGTGCCGTTCGAAAAGGCGAAGCCGTTCTCCGTCACGCGTCCGATCACGACCGCAGGTATGCCGGCCTGATTCAGCGCACCCGTCATCCGGGTGCCGTCGGGACATGCGATCAGCATCGATCCGCTGGCGATGAGCCGCAGAGGGTCGATCCCGAACCGTTCGGTGATGCGCGCCGTTTCTTCACGAACGGGGATCGCATCGCGCACGACGATCGCGCCGCAGTGCGTTTGCGCCGCAAGTTCCCACACCGCGCCAAGCACGCCGCCTTCGGTGACGTCGTGCATCGCATGCGCGCCGTTTGCGATCGCGATGCGGCTTTCCGGGACGACGGACAGGAATCGGGAAAACGATTGTGCCGACGACAGAAGAGCGTCGGGGAGGTCCGAAAGGCGATCCCGAAAATCGGTTGCGAGCAGCATTGTGCCCTCAAGTCCCGCCCACTTAGTCATCACGATCGCATCGCCCGGGACGGCGCCTTTCAAAACCGCGCCGTGCGGCGCTTTTGCAAGTACGGTCGTGCAGGTGGTGACGCGCGTCACGGCGTCCGTCACTTCGGTATGACCGCCGAGGACGTCGACGTTCGCGGCGATTGCCGCTTCCTGCAGATCATCCGCGATCCGATCGATCATTTCTTCGGTTGCATCCGGCGGAAGCAGAAGCGTCACCAGAAGACCGACCGGTTCCGCGCCGCCTGCCGCCGCGTCGTTGCAGTTGACGTGCACGGAAAGCGCGCCGATGTGTTTCCAGTCGGCGGAGGTGATGGGGTCGCAGCTTGTCACGATGAGATCGCCGCCGAAATCGAGCATCGCGCAGTCCATGCCGATGCGCGGCGCGCCGAACGACTCCGAACGTGTTTTTTGAAATTTATCGAGGATCCGCCGTTTCAGCGTATCGTTGTCCAGTTTTCCGAGTTTCATTTTCCGAGCTTATTCAAAAATTCCGTTTCGCTCAGCATCGGGATGCCGAGCGCCTGCGCCTTGTCCGCTTTGCTGCCGGCGCTTTCGCCGACGACCACGAACGAGGTCTTTTTCGATACGCTGCCGGCCGCCTTGCCGCCGTTTTGTTCGACAAGTGCTTCGGCTTCGCGGCGCGAGAGCGAGGCGAGCGTACCGGTGATAACGACGGTCATACCCGAAAACGGGAGTCCGTCGGATGCGATCTTATGCGCATCCTCGGGCTGCACGCCGTGTTCCAGCAGCAGATCGATCTGCGCACCGATGCGCGGATCGCGGAAGAAGTCGTACACATCCTTCGCCACGACGTCGCCGACGTCGTCGATCGCATTCAGTTCGTCGAATGATGCATGCCGCACGGCGTCGAGCGTTCCGAATGTGTTCGCAAGGTCGCGCGCGGTCTTTGTTCCGACGTTCGGGATGCCGAGCGCATAGAGGAATGCCGAAAGCGGACGGTGCTTGCTCGCTTCAAGCGCATCCAGAAGATTCTGCGCTTTTTTGTGCCCGAATCGATCGAGCGCGGCAAGCTGTTCGTGCGAGAGCGCGTAAAGCTCGGGGATCGTCGTGATGCCGAACGCGTCGATCAGCTGTTCTGCGGTCTTTCCCGCAAAGGTGTCGATGTCCATCGCATCGCGCGAGGCGTAATGCTCGAGCCGTGCCGCAATCTGCGGACGGCAGGAAAGCGAGTTCGTACAATAGAGATGCGCGCCGCGCATTTCGACGTGCGCGCCGCACTGCGGACAGACCGCAGGTTTTTCGACCGGACGCAGCGGAACGTCGTCCGGCACCGCGCCGAGGATCTCCGGGATCACGTCGTTGCTTCTTCGGATGAACACGCGCGAGCCGATGCCGACGCGCTTTCTCTGCACGTCGTCCCAGTTGTTCAGCGTCGCCTTTTTGACGGTCACGCCGGAAAACTCGACCGGGTCGATGTGCGCAAGCGGCGTCAGCTTGCCGGTCCTGCCGACCTCCCAGGTGACGTCGTTGACCGTCGCGGTCAGCTCTTCGGCGGCAAACTTATACGCCATCGCCCACCGCGGGAATTTTTCGGTTGCGCCCAGCGCTTCACGCAGCGCAAAGTCCGTTACCTTCACGACCATGCCGTCGATCAGAAAATCGAGCGTACCGCGGCGCTTCGCGGCCTCGTCGATCTCGTCGAGGATCTCATCTGCGCCGGTCAGATACCGCACGAACGGGCAGACGGGCAAGCCGTTTTCTTTCAGAAACGCCAGCATTTCCTGCTGCGTATGCAGTTCTTTTCCTTCGATGTAGCCGACGTTGTAGCAGAACACGTCGAGCTTTCGCGCCGCGGTGACGGCGGGATCGAGGTTGCGCAGCGCGCCTGCCGCCGCATTGCGCGCGTTTTTCAGCGGTTCCGTTGCCGTGCGGTTGTATGCCTCCAGCACGGAAAGCCGCATGATGCATTCGCCCTGCACTTCGATGCGTCCCTTGAACGGGATCGTAAGCGGGACCGAGCGGATCGTGCGGATCTGCGGAAGAATGGCCTCGCCGGTTACGCCGTTGCCGCGCGTCGCACCCTGCACGAGCACGCCGTTGTCATAGGTCAGATTCACGGTCAGTCCGTCAAACTTGTATTCGAGTCCGAATACGGGCGGGACGGGGGAAGCTGCGGTGACCTTGCGGATGAAATCGCCGAGCGCTTCGGGCGTGCGGACCTTGTCGAGACTCCACAGCCTGCCGAGATGCGTATGCTGTTCAAAGTTCTTGAGCGGCGCGCCGCCGACGCGCAGCGTGGGACTGTCCGGTGTCACGACGCCGGATTCTGCTTCGAGCTTTTGAAGCTCATCGTACAGCGCGTCATATTCGGCGTCGGAAACCAGCGGCGCATCCTGTTCGTAGTAGGCGGCCGCGTACCGGTTCAGAAGCCGAACGAGTTCGATTTGTCGATCCATGTTATTTCTCCAGTATTTCGAGCGGCGCAAAACCCGCCGCCAGCTTTTTGATACTGCCGTTGTCGAATCGGATCTGCACGATCATCGAAGAACCGCTGCCTTCGGTGCCGAGGATCGACCCGTCGCCGAACACTTTGTGCCGCACGCGATCGCCCGCTTTGCCGGCAAACAGTTTCGTCGGCGCCTTCGGCGCATCCGGTTTCGTGCCGATAACGGGAGCCGGCGCTTCGCGGCGTTTGGGAGTGATCGACGCGGTAAAGAACCCGGTACGCGCAGGCGTTTCGTGCGAATAGGCCGCGCCTGTACGCGGCTTTGCGGCGCCGGGCATTCGGATCGTGTCGCCCATCTCACTCAGAAAACGTGAAGGCACCGCCGGTTCGGTCCGCCCGTACAGCGTGCGCTCTCTGGCATAGGAAAGGTACAGCCGCTTTCTTGCGCGCGTTACGCCGACATAGCACAGCCGCCGTTCCTCCTCGAGCTTGTCATCGTCGTAGATCGACTGTCCGGACGGAAACAGCCCTTCTTCGAGCCCGCACAGGAACACATTCGGAAACTCCAGACCTTTTGCGGCGTGCAGCGTCATCAGATTCACACAGCCGTTCGATTCGTCCACGTTGTCCGCCTGCGAAAACAGGGCGACGTTCGTCAAAAACGATTGCAGCACGTTGCCGTCGTCCGCGGTATAGCCGCGTTCGAATTCCTCGATGTAGCCGACGAACTCCTCGACGGTTTCCGCACGCGATTCGTAGTTCTCTTTTTTATCGTCTTTGAGGTATGCGTCATACTTGATCCGATCGAGCAGCAAGCGCGTAAACTCCGAGAGCGGCAGCCGGTCGAACTGCTCGTACAGATCCTGAAACAGATCAAGGAACGGGAAAAACTTCGCCGCCGTTCTCGCAGGAAGATCACCCGAATCGATGGCGGCGCTCATAAACGGAATGCCGCGTGCGTGCGCATTGTTGACAAGATCCACGATGCTCTTTGCGCCGATGCCGCGCGGCGGCAGATTGACCGCCCGCAAAAACGCCTCGTCGTCCGCGGGATTCAGGATCAGACGCAGATAGGCGAGGATGTCCTTGACCTCCGCGCGCGAGAAGAACGATACGCCGCCGTATACGCGATACGGGATCAGAAAGCTTTTGAGCTGCATTTCGAGCACACGGCTTTGCGCATGCGTGCGGTAGAGGATCGCAAAGTCGTCGTAGCGGCTTCCGAGCCGAGCCGCGTTCGCGATGCGCGAGCAGATATAATACGCCTCGTCGCGCTCGTCGTTCGCTTCGTGTACGTCGATCGGCTCGCCGCCCTTTTCGGCGGTCCAGAGCGTTTTTTCCTTTCGACCTTTGTTGTTGTGAATGACCGCGTTCGCCGCGTCGAGGATCCGTTCGGTCGAACGGTAGTTCTGTTCGAGTCGAATGACCTTGCAGCCTTCGAAGTCCTTTTCGAATTCCAGAATATTGCGGATGTCCGCGCCGCGCCAGGCGTAAATGCTCTGGTCGTCGTCGCCGACCACGCAGAGGTTGCGATGCACCTTTGCAAGCAGGTTCACAATATGATACTGCGCAAGGTTCGTGTCCTGATACTCGTCGACCAGAATGTAGCGGAACCGCTCGCGATACTTTTCGAGCACGTCGGGGCACATTTCAAACAGTCGGATCGTGCAAAGCAGCAGATCGTCGAAGTCAAGCGCATTCGCTTCCTTCAGACGCTTCTCATACAATTGGAACGCGTCGATCACCTGGGTCGGCTGTCCGGTCTCGCGCAAAAAAGCGAGAGGGGAGAGCGAGTGGTTTTTCGCATGCGAAAAGATGCCGGAGAGCATGCGCTTCGTGTAAATTTTATCGTTGAGATTCAGATCCTTGATGCAGTGTCCGATCAGCGATTGCTGATCCTGCTCATCATAAATAATGAACGTCTTTCCGTAACCGAGCTTATCGATCTCCATCGACAACAGCCGCGCGCAGAAGCCGTGGAAGGTCGCGACCCAAATGGAGTGTGCGTCGGTCGAGACGAGCGCGTCCACGCGCTCGCGCATTTCCTTTGCCGCTTTATTCGTGAAGGTCAGAGCGAGGATCCGAAACGGCGCAACGTCTTTTTCTTCGATCAGATACGCGATACGGTGCGTCAGCACGCGCGTTTTTCCGCTGCCTGCGCCTGCGAGGATCAAAAGCGGACCCTCTGTGGTCGTAACGGCTTCTCTTTGCTGCGGATTCAGTTTCTCAAGATCCATGCTTCCCTCACTTCTGTGTCTGCCGGTTCAGCAGAACGTCCCAAACAAAATTATAAATCGATTCGCTGCATTCGTCCCAGTGGCTGCGCATCTCGATCGCCTGCTCCTCGGAAGCCGTGTCGAGCGACACCGAAAATACCACGCGATCGCGCTCCGCAACATACAGATGCAGCGTAAACGAACCGTCCGGCTGCTGCTCGATCCGGCTCGAAAGCTGTGTCTCGCGCGCAAAGAGGTCGCGATTGTCCGCAAGATAGGCATCGAGTTTACGGCGCTCGTCCGCGGGAACGGTCTTTTCGAACATATCGAGCGCATCGCGGCCGGAATCCGTGATCCCGTAGCAGTCGCCGTACAGCTTGCGCACACAGGCAAGCATGCCGTCCTCTTCGAGCTCGTTTACAACGTTCTGAAAGGCAAACCAGTCCATCGAACTGTTGAGGACCGCCGTGCGATACAGCTGATCGGACGTGATCATCGGTCCCGCATGCGAGACGATATACAGGACGATCAGTTTATACTTGGTTTCACCGTGCGTAAAATATGGCATCACACACCTCCGAAGATGATTAATTTTACCATAAACACTGCACAACTGCAACTGTGAATTCGGAAAAATACGCAAAGAATGAAGACGCCGGTTCGCCGAAAAACGACATGATATATGATATTAGGTCTTTACAAGCGCTAAATGTTGTGGTAAGATACCGAAGATCAAAAAATGATCCTTTAATTCGGTACGAGATGCCGGCAAGGTCAACATACAACGCTGAAAGAGCAATTCTGTCCTGCCGTGCATGCGGCAGGACTTTTATTTCGGAGGGCGCGATGGAAGAACACAAGCTCATCGATGCGCAGGCGATGGATCGTATGCTGATGCGGCTCGCCCACGAGATCATCGAGGGAAACGGCAGCGTCGGCGAACTGTACCTCGTCGGGATCAAGCGCCGCGGCGTGCCTTTGGCACAGCGTCTGAAAGCGAACATCGAGCGTTTTTCCGAGATCAGAGTCGTTCTCGGCGCGCTGGATATCACGCTGTATCGCGACGATTTAAAGGAACTTTTTCCGATGCCGCAGGTGCATGGCTCGGATATTCCGTTCGATGTGAACGGCAAGGTGATCGTGCTCGTCGACGACGTGCTCTACACCGGACGCACCGCACGCGCGGCAATGGACGCGCTGATCGAGCGGGGCAGACCCGCGGCGATCCGTCTGTGCGTGGCGGTTGACCGCGGACACAGAGAACTGCCGATCTCCGCAAATTATGTGGGAAAGAACATCCCGACTTCGCGCGAGGAGTTCGTCGCCGTGCGTATGGAAGAGACCGACGGAGTCAACGAGATCGCGCTCCGGCGCAAAACCGAATGAATCAAACCGCAAAGCGGTTCTGATAAAGACACAGCATAATAAAAGGACACAGGGAGGTACATTATGAATCTGGTCTACAACATTAAGGACAAACCGAAATTCGGTCAGGTGCTTCTGTTCGCACTGCAGCAGCTGCTTGCCATCATGGCGGCGACCATCGCGGTCCCGGCAATCGTCGGCCACGGCATGAGCTCTACCGCTGCTCTGTTCGGCGCGGGCGTCGGCACGCTCGTTTATCTGCTCTTCACGAAGTTCAGAAGCCCGGTCTTCCTCGGAAGCTCGTTCGCGTTCCTCGGCTCGATGGCTGCGGCATTCGCCGGCGGCGTTTCGATGCAGCTCGGTTATCTCGGTCTGATCATCGGCGCATGCTTCGCGGGTCTCGTGTATGTCGTCATCGCGATCATCGTCAAGATCGCGGGCGTTAAGTGGATCAACAAGCTGATGCCGGCGATCGTCATCGGACCGATCGTTGCGATCATCGGTCTCTCGCTTGCGGGCAACGCGATCGGCGATCTCACCAAAGGCAACGTCACCCATGCGGTCACCGAATATGTCGTCGAAATGGTCGAAGGCCAGCCGGCGATTGCGGAAACGGTCAGCAACGTACAGAACGCATCGCCGTATCTGTGCCTCGTCATCGGTCTCATTACGCTTGCCGTCACGATGCTCTGCTCGGTCTACGGCAAGAAGATGCTGAAGATGATCCCGTTCATCATCGGTATTCTCGCAGGTTACGCGGTTGCGGCGGTCTGCACGCTGATCGGCAACGCAACAGGCAACGAAGCGCTGCAGGTCATCAATTTCTCGATCTTCAACGGCGTCAAGATCTTCGCGGTGCCGGACTTCACGTTCCTGATCGCGTTCAAGGGCATCGGCGAAATCAACGGTGCATACATTCTCACGCTGCTCGTGGCATATGTTCCGGTCGCGTTCGTCGTCTTTGCGGAGCACATTGCGGATCATAAAAACCTCTCCACGATCGTCAACGTCGATCTGCTTGAGGATCCGGGTCTGCACCGCACGCTGCTCGGCGACGGCGTCGGCTCCTTCGCAGGCGCGATCTTCGGCGGCTGCCCGAACACCACCTACGGCGAATCGATCGGCTGCGTCGCGATCTCCGGCAACGCATCCGTGGTCACGATCCTCTGCACTGCGATCATGGCGCTCGTCATCAGCTTCATCGGACCGTTCGCAGCGTTCCTCGCAACGATCCCGAGCTGCGTCATGGGCGGCGTCTGCATGGCACTGTACGGCTTCATCGCGGTCTCCGGTCTCAAGATGATCCAGAAAGTCGATCTGAACGACAACCGCAACCTGTTCGTCGTCTCCGTGATCCTGATCGCGGGCGTCGGCGGCCTCACCGTCAGCTTCGGCAAGGTCAACCTCACGACGGTTGCATGCGCGCTGATCCTCGGCGTTCTCACGAACCTGATCCTCGGCGGCATGAAGAAAAAGAAGGAGAACTGATTTCAAACATTGCAAAGCCCGTTCCGTGCGAACGGGCTTTTTTCTGTCTCCGGTGCATAAGCTTTGAAAAAACAACGGAGGACAGATCGATGCGTACGCTGCGTTACGGGGAAGAGGGACCGATGGTCCGGTATGTACAGACGGCTTTGACACGGGCGGGTGAGGACCCGGGGACTGCTGACGGCATCTTCGGCAAAAGGACCGAGCGCGCAGTCCGGGCGTTTCAATCGAACGGGCATCTCCTGACCGACGGCGTCGTCGGACGGTTCACGTGGGCGGCGCTGTATCCGTATCTGGTCGGGTCGACGTTTGCGATGCTGAAGGAGGGAGACTCGCCGAAAAGCGTTGCGTCGCGCTATCGGACCGACGCCGATGCAATCGAAACGGCGAATCCCGGGATCGCATGGCGGACCGGTGAAACGGTCGTCGTGCCGCTGCCGTTCGAAGTCACAGTAAAAGATCTGCCGTACGGGTCCTTTCTGACCGCTTGCGTGATCGAAGGACTCGTCCTGCGTTATCCGTTTATCGCACGGTTTCCGATCGGCGGCAGTGTGACCGGAACGCGCCTCGAAGCGCTGCGCATCGGCGCAGGACCGATGCGCGTCGGCGTGAATGCGGCGCACCATGCGAACGAGTGGATCACGACGCCAGTTACGCTCCTCTTTTTGGAGCGATACGCAAAAGCGTTCGCATCGGGAACGGAGATCGGCGGCATACCGGCAAGACGACTTTATGAGACGTCGACGCTCACGCTTGTACCGATGGTCAATCCGGACGGAGCAGACCTTGTGATCGGCGCGCTTTCGGAGGGCGACAGTTATTATGAGAGCGCAAAAGCGCTTGCGGGCTTTTATCCGTCGATCCCGTTTCCGTCCGGCTGGAAGGCGAACATCTCGGGGATCGATCTCAATCTGCAGTATCCGGCGGGATGGGAGACGGCACGCGCAATCAAAATGCAGCAGGGATTCACGCGTCCCGGTCCGCGAGACTGGGTCGGCACGCGTCCGCTGGAAACGCCGGAGAACCGGGCGATGTACGAACTGACGGAGAATGACGCATATGACAGGACGCTTGCGTACCATACGCAGGGCGGCGTGATCTACTGGGACTATCGCGGCATGGCGCCTGCCGGTTCTCTTGCGCTTGCGCGGACGTTTGCCGACGTTTCCGGCTATGCGGTCGCCGACGTACCGTATGAAAGCAGCTTCGCAGGCTATAAGGATTGGTTTCTCTCGGCGTTCCGCAAAAGCGGTTTCACAATCGAAGCGGGCAGGGGCGAAAACCCGCTGCCGATCGGGGATCTGAACGCTCTTTACGCCGAAAACGAAAGGATCCTGACAACTGCGCTCTCCGACGTCGGCAATACTTGAAAAAACGGCGGCAATCTGCTATACTCTTTCACATGGAAACCGCGAAAAAAACGACATTTGTAAAGGGTGCCGCGCTGCTTGCGGCAGCAGGGCTGATCTGCAAGCTCATCGGCGTGCTTTTCCGCATCTTTGCGGTACGCATCGTCGGTGAACCCGGCATGAAATATTATGAACTCATCTATCCCACGTACTCGTGGCTGCTGATCATATCGAGCTCCGGCATTCCGACGGCGATCTCGCGCATGGTTGCAGAGCGTGCGGCGGTCGGCAATCACGACGGCGCGCGCCGCGTATTCCGCAGATCGCTGCTTCTTCTGTTTCTGATCGGCGCCGTGACGTCCGCGCTGATGTTCTTCGGAGCCGGATGGATCGGGGAAACGGTGCTGAACGGCGGGGAAGGCGCGAAGTACTCGATGATGGCGCTTGCGCCTGCGCTGCTGTTTGTGTCGCTGATCTGTGCGTACCGCGGATACCTGCAGGGACTGCAGCGTATGACCGGCACGAGTATTTCACAGTTTGCCGAGCAGGTATTCAAATTCATCTTCGGTCTGCTGCTCGCAGGGTATCTTTACAACCGTCATGAAGGCACCGGATTCGCCAACGCCGCTGGCGCAGCGGGGCTGCTTCTGGGCGTCACGATCTCCGAGATCCTCGCACTCGCCGTCATGATGCTTTTCTATGCGCGGACGAAGGGACAGTATCCGGCTCTGATCGAGGATCCGAACCCGCATGAACGCGTGATCGGACCGATGCTTGCGATCGCGATCCCGATCACACTCGGCGCATCGATCCTTCCGATCGCAAATTTCCTCGATTCCGTTATGATCACGCGGCTGCTGCAGAGCATCGGCGAGCCGTTTACCGCGGTTCTCTCGAATGACTTTACGGTTGCCGACCTGAATTATCAGGCGCTTTGCACCTATGTGCGCTCGGTCATCAATCTGCCCGCAACGCTGACGGTCGGCATCTCCATGTCGCTCGTTCCCGCGATCTCGGCGTCGCGCGTGCAAAAGGATACGAACGGCGTGAGGCAGCTATCCCTGCTGAGTCTGAAAATCGCAATGGCGATCGGACTGCCGTGCGCGGTCGGACTGTCTGTGCTGGCGGGTCCGATCATCAAACTGCTGTATTCGCGCGTTACACCCGAGGCATATGCGATCGCCGTTCCGCTGATGCGCGTCGCCGCATTTACCGTCATTTTCATCTCGCTCGTGCAGACCGCCACCGGCGCGCTGCAGGGCGTCGGCAAACAGCGGCTGCCGGTCTGGTTCCTGCTGATCGGCGGCATCACCAAGGTGCTCGTCAACATCATCTGCATTCCGATCGGAAGCATCAATATCCTCGGCGCCGTGTTCTCGAATCTCGCATGCTTCGGCATCGCGGGCATCCTTGATACGATCGCGCTGCTGCGCATCACCGGCGCAAAAGTGAACGTGTCCGACACATTCCTGAAGCCCGCGCTCGCATCCGTCGTGATGGGCGGCGGCGCATGGGGCGTGCATCGGCTGCTGTCGCGTCTGTCCGTTTTCCAAAGCGGCTGGATGGCTTCGGCGGCGACCGTGCTGGCAATCGTGATCGCCGTGGTCATTTATATGATCATGATGCTGGTGCTCGGGATGTTCACAGGGGAAGAACTCGCTTATATCCCGGGCGGCAGAAAGCTTGCCCGCTTTGCAAGGAGATAATATGAAGACCATTACAATCGCACCGCTTTCCACGCCGCAGACGCTGACGCGCGCGGCATGGGACGCGATCGAACACGCTCCAAAACTGTATCTGCAAACGACCGAACATCCGTGTGCAAAACCCGTGACGGACGCGGGTCTCCCGTTCGTTTCGATGGACGATCTGTACGAATCCGCAGAGGACTTCGAATCGCTGAACCGCGCGATCGCCGACCGGCTGACCTCGGACGGGGACTGCGTGTATGCCGTGATGGGAGACGGCTGCTTTGCCCAGATGGAGGCAATCGTTCACAAGGCACAGAGTAAAGGCTTTCGCGTCGAAACGCTTGCCGGTGTATCGTATGCAAAAGCGGCGTTCCCGCAACTGCAGGATGCAGCGATCTGCACGGCGCGCACGCTGCCGAAGCGGATCGACCGCACGGTCCCGCTGTGCATTCAGGAACTCGACCGGCCGATCATCGCGGGCGAGGTCAAGCTGATCCTTACGGAGATCTATCCGGAAACGCATCCGGTCACGCTCGCGACGATGCAGCCCGACGGAACGTATCGCAGGCGGACTTTTCCGCTTTGCGAACTCGATCGCTGCCGCAAGCTGTTTGCGGGATCCGTGCTGTATGTGCCGCCGGTTGCGTTCGAACAGCTGACGCGCTACGACTATTACGACCTCGTTGCGATCATGCAGCGCCTGCGCGCGCCCGGCGGGTGTCCCTGGGACCGCGAGCAGACGCATGAAAGCCTGAAGGGCGATCTCATCGAAGAATGCTACGAGCTGAACGATGCGATCGACGAGCGGGACGATGCGCATATCACGGAAGAGCTCGGCGACGTGCTGATGGACGTGGTGTTCCATTCGGTGATCGCGGACGAGCAGGGACGGTTCAACGAACACGACGTCGCGGACGGCGTAGTCAAAAAGCTGATCTACCGGCATCCGCATGTGTTCGGCACGGAGACGGCGGAAAGCGCCGCGGACGTGCTGGTGAGATGGGACGAGCTCAAACAGAAAGAAAAGAATCAGAAGACGAAGACGGAAGTACTCTGCGCCGTACCGAAACGCTTCCCGGCTCTGCTGCGCGCCGGCAAGGTGCAAAACCGTGCGCGCAAGGTCGGCTTCGATTGGGCGAATGCAGACGAGGCGATGCCGAAGGTTTACGAAGAACTTGACGAACTGAAGGAAGCAATGCGCGAAAACGGGAACATCGCCGAAGAAGCGGGGGATCTGCTGTTCGCAGTCGTCAATGTGGCGCGGCTTCTGGGACTCGACAGCGAGCAGATCCTGCACGACGCGACGGACAAGTTCATTACACGCTTCGGCAGAATGGAATCGCTCGCCGCAGAGGACGGATACGATTTAACTAAACTAACCTTAAAAGAGCAGGACCGATACTGGGAACTGGCGAAAAAATGCCCCAAAACCGAGTAAAAACGGCAATTTGGGACTTGACGAACGTTCATTTGATTGGTAAAATAGGCAAGGCGCTTTTGAGAGCGCAATGCTTCAATCACAATTACTTTATGGAGGAATAATCATGAACAAGACTGAACTGATCGCGGAAGTTGCCGCAAAGACCGAGCTGCCCAAGAAGGATGCAGAAAAGGCCGTCAACGCGGTTTTCACAACCATCACCGATGCACTGAAGGCAGACGAGAAGGTTTCTCTGGTCGGCTTCGGTTCCTTTGAAGCAAAGGTTCGTCCGGCTCGCATGGGCCACAACCCGCTGACCAAGGCCGAGATCGAGATCGCAGCTTCCAAGGCAGCGACCTTCAAGGCAGGCAAGGCACTCAAAGACGCGCTCAACTAATCGATTAGAAGTTATCAAACAAGGAACGGCATGATCGCCGTTCCTTGTTTATTTGCCTTTGTTTCGCATCGCCTGCGCCAACATCCCCGCAAGCGCCGTCATCCGTTCGGGATCCGGCTTTACGCTGCTGCGGTCATATCGCAACAGTCCGTTCTGCTCTTCCTCGACGTCGGACAGCTGCGTATAGATCGCACCGCAAAGCCCTTTCGGGATCGCAGGGAGAATCTCGTCGCGATAGAGTGCGAAGATCGCTTCGCAATATGCGTCCCGATCGCGAAAGAACCGATACCCGTAGCGCTTTCCGCTTCCTTCGGCGTATACGTAACCGCCGAATTCCGAAAGCAGAAACGGCCGTTTGCTGCGATGCAGTCTGAATTTCCGAAAATACATGTGCTCGCTTCGTACGTCGCTTTCCTTCTGTCGAAACCATCCGGACGTCGCGTCGAAAAAACGCGTATGATCGAATGCCTTGAGCGTGCGGTAAATTTCATCCGCGCAAAACTGTCCCCAACCTTCATTGAAGATCGTCCATCCGATGATGCACGGCGCGTTGTAGAGATGCCGGATCGTGTCCTGCGCCGTTTTGAGAAAGATGCCGCGCGCATCGCGGTCGCCGTTGGTATTCGTGTCGCTCAGCCGTTTCAGACCGACCGTGGGCAGCACGGTGTCGTGCAGAAAACGGTAGCTCCCGTTGTTCACAAAGTCCTGGATCACAAGCATGCCGAGACGGTCGCATGCCGCATAGAACGGCAGCGGTTCGATCTTGATGTGTTTGCGAAGCGTGTTGAACCCCAGCGCTTTTGCGGCGCGGATATCACGATCGTACCCTTCGTCGTCCGGCGGCAGACAGAGCCCGTCGGGCCAGTATCCCTGATCCAGTAATCCGTGAAGGAAAACCGGTTCTCCGTTCAGCAAAAGCCGGGGAACGCCGTTCACAATGCCCTGAGAGACCGTTCGCAGTGCAAAATAAGAGGATACGACGTCCTCGCCGCAGCGGATCGTGATCGGATACAGATGCGGATGCTCGGGCGTCCAGAGGATCGGATCGGGGATCGGGACCGTGACGCTCGGTTCCGGCATATCGACAGAGATCGGACCGTTCGGCGTTTCGACCGTAAGCACGGCGCCGAGGTATTCGGCGCTCGGAACCACGGTGACGGTGACCGCATCAAGCGACGGGCATAGCGACAGCGACAGGATCCGGTCGCGCGGAACGACCTCCATCCAGACCGTCTGCCAGATCCCCGAGAACGGCGTGTACCACATGCCGCCGGGGCTTTGTTTTTGCTTGCCCCACGGATACCGGTGATCGAGCGAATCGACGACGCGGACCGAAAGCTGTGCCGTTTCGTTCGGCATTCCGTCAAGCGTGAAAGAAAACGGCAGATAGCCGCCTTCGTGCCGCCCCAGAAGCGTTCCGTTCAGACGGACCTCGCAGACCTGATCGACCGCGCCGAAATGCAGAATCACACACTCGTCCGGACCGTGTTCCGGAATGGAGATCGAGCGCCGATACCACATCGTTTCGGTTTCGCCGATGCGGCGGTTTATACCGGACAGCGGCGCCTCGGGCGGATAGGGGACGCGGATCGTTTCGAAATAGGATGCGGGTTCGCTTCCGTCGGTGACGGCGAAATCCCACGGTCCGTTCAGGCAGATATAGCTGCTGCGCCGCAACTGCGGACGCGGATAGACGTCAGGCACGGCGTTCCTGCCTTTCCGTGCGAAGCGCTTCCCAAATCAGAAGAACGGCGATCGGGAGCAGTGCAACGCCCGCCCAAAGGAAAATGCCGGCGTTCGGAATGAACGAGGTCGTGCCGTCGGAATTGACGACGGTCTCGGCGCCCTTCAGAACGGCGCTGCCGATCGCGGGACCGATCACGCCCGGGATCAGCACCTGCGCAACGATACGCAGCCCCTGAAACCGACCCGCCATGCCGATGGGCGTCCGCTCGCGGATGCGCGCGCCGAATACCGCCATGCCGCACAGGTATCCACACATCATCAGAAGCGAGCCGAGGAACACGAGCGCCGTGGAACGGAACAGATACAGCACCGCATAACCGGCAGTAAGCACAAGCAGAGACGGGATCAGCGTTTTTCGATAGCCGAACCGGTCGTACAGCCGCCCGTACAGCGCGGTTGCGACAGCCGCCAGCACGATCGCAGGCGCCATGATCAGCACATAGTTTGCAAGATGCAGCGCTTCGGTATAGTACAGGATCAGATACGGCATAAAGACCTGTATCGAGATATTGAAAATGATGAATGCAAGCAGCGCGCGATACAGCGAAGCATTGGCTTTGACGACGCTCGGACGGAAGCCGTACAGCAGCGTTTCGCGATAGCCTGCCGCCTGCTTCAGAAGTCCCTTCGGCTCTTCGATCAAAAACAGCCCGATCACGCCGCACAGCAGCACGATCCCGCCGATGATCAGAAAGAGAATCGTCCAGTGCGCTGCGTTCGCGGTATCCGCCCACATCGTGCCGCCGAATACGACCAGGATCGCGAGGAGCGGCATCATCGCGTTCACGCCTTCCGCCTTGCCGCGGTTCGAATCATCCGTCGAATCGGTCAGCCACGCATTGAAGCATGCGTCGTTCGCCGTCGAACCGAAAAACGTCATGATGCAGTCGAATATGATGACGAGCGTGCAGCCGAGCGCGGCGGCGTTGACGACGGAGGGGAACAGCTTTCCGATCCAATCGGTGCGCAAAAACGCGAAGCAGAGGATCGAAACGCCCCAAAGAATGTAGCCGAAGCTGATAAAGACCTTGCGCTTGCCGATCCGATCGGACAGCGCGCCCATAAAGACCGTGGTCAGCGTCGCGGCAACCGCGCTCGCCTGAACCATCAGAGAGATCTCGCGCGGCGACGCGTTGAACATGTGGTAGATAAACACGTTGAAATACATGTTTTCGACCACCCATGCGATCTGCCCGATAAGGCTGAAGATGATCAATACGGACCAGAATCGGCTGCGTTTCATAGGTCAATCCTCCAAATGCAGTTCGTATACGCCGCGCTTGCGTACTTTGAGCGTCTTTGCGGCGCCTGGCGCAAGCACTCGGTCGATCTCTGCGGTAAACTCGTTCAGCATATCGTTCGGCACAACTGTCAGCACCGTGCCGGCAAAACCGCCGCCGTGTACACGCACCGCGCCGCGCCCGTTCAGCAGCTTTTTGGCGAAGCAAATCACAAACGCGACCGCCTGCGCATTCGTATGTCCCTCCGCGATCACGTTTTGCAGGAGCATGTAGGACGAATCGCCGGATGCGTTCAACTGATCGAGAAACAGTTGAAAATCACCGTTCAAAAGTGCTTCCCGTGCGTTCTGCACGCGATTGTTCTCATCAAAGACGTGCATGGCACGCAGCATCGTGCGGTCACCGAACATGCGCCGCAAAACCGGCAGCGACGCATAAAAATCGGCTTCGTTCACGTCGCGAAGCGCGGACGTGCCGAAAAAGCCGTTGATCGCCGCAAGCTCGCGTGTGATCGCCGCATAGCAATCGGTGAGATTTGCGTGATCCGCGCCGGAGTCGATCACAACGAGCGAGTGATTGCTGCTTTCAAAGTCGAACGGCAGCCGCTCCGCAAGCGGCATGGCGGGATCGGAGAAATCAAAGAACTGAATGCCGCCGAGCGCACACGCCATCTGATCCATCAGTCCGGACGGCTTTCCGAAAAACACGTTTTCCGCATGCTGCCCGATCTTGGCGAGCGCGATCCCGTCGAGCGCTCCGTCGAGATAGTACGCGTTCAGCACGCCCGCAAGCAGCACTTCGATCGCCGCTGACGAGCTCAAACCGCTGCCGGACAGCACGTTGGAAACGATATACAGGTCGAGCCCGTACGGGCTTGCACCGCGCTCGACGACGCCGTGCAGCACGCCGCGCAAAAGCGCCGTCGTCGTGCCGTATTCCTGCGGATCCGGCTCGAGCGCATCGAACGAGACGGAGCAGGAGGGGAAGCCTTTCGAAGCGAGACGCAGCTCGTTTCGATCGTTCGGTGCCGCGAGCGCAACGGCGGAGAGATTCACGCCGCACGCGATGACCAGCCCGCGCTGATGATCGGTGTGATTGCCGATCAGCTCCGAGCGTCCGCATGAGGTGAATGCGCGCTGTGCTTTGCGGTCGTACAGGGATTCAAATGTTGTCTGCATGTCCTGAATGGATTCCATATTGCCTCCTATTGAAAAAGAAAACGGTATCGTGTTGTGTGTGTGACAGGCGTGTTCGCAGGAAGAATGCTCTCCTGCGGCAGCGCGCCGTCTTTCGGGATCTGGCGTGCCTGCGTTTCCAGACATACCGCATGCTGCGGCAGATAGCGTGTGCCGCCTTTGCCTGTGCGGTCGGTCAGAAAGTTTGCGGTGTACAGCTGTACGGCGCGGGAGTCCGTTTCGATCCGCATCGCAATGCCGACCGTGCCGGAAAGCTCGATCGGATCGCCGTTCAGCACGAAGCTGTGATCGTAACCGTTCGGCAGTTGGATCGGATCGCCGTGAATGTCACGTCCGAGCGTCTTCGGCTGCCGGAAATCGAACGGCGTACCGTCGACGGGGATGGGATCGGAGAGCGGGATGAGCGTGCTGTCCGTCGGCACAAAACGATCCGCAGGCAGAGTCAGCGTGTGATCGAGCACATTGCCGCTGTCGTGCCCATTCAGATTCCAGTACGCATGATTTGTCGGATTCCAGCAGGTCACGCCGTCGGAAACACCCCGAAACGCGATCGAAAGCGTATCGGTATCGTCGAGCGTAAAGGATACGGAAACCTCGAGCGACGCAGGATAGCCCTCTTCACCGTCCGGCGAACGTCTGAAAAAAGTCACGGAATTGCCTTCGCAGACCGCGGAAAACACATATTTGTCGAAGCCGCGCCGTCCGCCGTGCAGATGGTTGCGGTTGTCGTTGACCGCAAGCGGGTAAGACCTGCCGCCGAGCTTCAGGACCGCGTTCGGAATGCGTCCCGCATACCGGCCGATGCACGCGCCGAGATAGCCGTCGTTTTGTTCGTATTCCTCAATCGTGTCATAGCCGAGCAGGACGTCGATGCGCTCGCCCTTATGCGGAAGCACGACCGACTGCAGCGTCGCGCCGTAATCGAGGACGGTCACGGCGATGCCGCGATCGTTTTCCAATGTATACGCGTGGACGTCTTCGCCGTTTTTTGTTGTTCCGAAAAAGCGTTTTGTAATCATATCGTTACCTCAATATATCATTATACCAAACTGTTCGGCATCGCGCAATAAAAAAGAACGCGTTACGCGTTCTCGCTTTGACCGCCTTTCAGCCGGTAGTCGTAGTATTTGTAGGTCGAATAGGTGTCAAGCTTTTCCTTCAGGAACGATTCGATCTCTTCCTGCAGCTTTCTCTGCGCTTCCTTCGGAGACAGCGATTCGTCCGGGAAGAACGGATCGGAAATGAACACGGTGCGTCTCGGCTTTTTCAGAAACGGGAGCTTGCGCTGCTGATACGTCACCGCGACCGCCACGCTCGGAACACCGAGGTGGACGGGGTAGCGGAACGATCCGGTTTTGAACGGACGCAGGAACGTGCAGTAGTTCCACATGTGCGCCTCGGGGAACACGCTCACGCAGCAGTTCTCTTCGGTACGAAGACGGATCGCATTCAGAAAGGACGGCATCCCGCGAAGCCCGTCCGGGATCGGGATCGCGCCGACCATCTGCACGAAATTGCGCAGTCCCTTGATGGAAACCGTATCGGGACCGACGATCACGTACGCACGCTTCGGATATGCCACGATCGGCGCGAGAAACGCGTCCGTGAAATGCGAATGGTTTGCATAGAGGAAGAACCCTGTTTTGCGGATCTTCCGAATCGCCTTGCGGTTTTTGACGCGGAAACCGCAGATCACGTAGCAGTAAAAGAATACGATCGGGATCGCGATCACATAGTATGCGATGAATGCAAAGAATCTCCAGATCACGCCGATCGGAGCGAACGGGAAATCGGCGCCGACGGATTTGGTGTCGATGTTGGTGCCGGCATAGTCCTCGTTTTCGGCGTCGCTGTAATAGATGATTCGTTTCGGCTCATGAACCTTATCCATGCTGATGCTCCTTTACCGCAACGGAGAGCATCTGCTCCATGCGGTCCATGCAATGCTCGTATTCGTGCTGCTCCACAAACCCTCTGTATGCCTCCGCCAGCGCTTTCTTTTCCTCCGGATGCTCGATCCAGTAGTCGATGCGCTTTGCGAGGTCCTTGGCGTCCTTGTTGTGAAACAGATTGCGTTCGTCGAGCGCAAAGTAACGCGTTGCGCTGCGCGGGGAATTTGCGATCACCGGAACCAGACCGCAGGCGATCGCCTCCAGACAGGAGATCGCTTCGATCTCGATCTCGGCCGGATGCACGTAGAGGTCCGCCATGTTGAGCTGCTTTACAAGATCCTGCCGCGAGAAGAACCGGAACTCCGGCGGATTCGGAAGCTTTTGACCGCGCTTTACGAGCTTGTCGTGCAGCGGTCCGATGCCCGCAAACACGAGCTGAATCCGGTCGCGGTACTTCGAAAGGTTGACGGCGTCGATCAGGACCTTGTGTGTCTTTTCCTTGCTGAGACGGCCGGTGAACTGAATGACGATCTTTCCGTCATACTTCGGATCGCGCTCGACCGGCTCCGGACGGAACGCCTTGTTCACGCCGTTGGAGATCACGTATCCGTTCGTCGTGCGCCCGATGGCATGCTCGAACGTGTCGCGGATGAACTGCGTGGGGTAGTGGATGCAGTCGCATTTGCTGTAGGAATGCGACCATGTGAAGCGATAGAAGATCCAGTTGGCAAGCCTGGAATCCTTCAGGAACACATGCGACGTGAAATTCTCCGCCTGACAGTGAAACCCCGCCGTGATGGGCAAACCGCGCTTCTTTGCGAGCTTGGCTGCCTTGTTTCCGAGCGGGAAGGGCATCATAAAGTGAACGACGTCCGCGCCGTCGATCGCTTCGTTGACGATCTTGCTGCTTGCACGGGAGAGGGAAACGCCGTTCTTGTCAAGATACGGCTGAAGCGGTCCGAGGTTTGCGGTCTGCGCAATATAGAAGCCCGGCTCGCCTTTGCGATCCTGATCCGAACACAGCACGCGCACGGTGTGTCCGCGCTCACGCATCGAGCGGATCAGATTCAATGCGGCGATCGTCGTGCCGTTGTTGGCTTCACCGAGCACGTCGCATACGACGGTTATGACCATAAAATCTTTCCTTTCGTAAAGAAACGATGTTGTCATTATAGCACGAATCAGGAAAGAATCAATTAATATATTTATTTATCCTGAATACGAACGGCGTTCCAAGCATCGACGAGACGATCAACGCTCCATGCGGCATTGGCGGGACTGGTCGAGGGCAGAACGGCCGCCTCGCGTCCCAACATGGGGAGGATATAGCGGTTATAGCAGGCAAGGGAAGTCTTGCCGTTGCAGAAGATTGCGCAAATCGGCGCAGCGTTCAGAATGACGGAAAGATCATTCGGGACGACGTCGCGGATCGTGCTGTCTGCGCTGCCTTCGATCGTGCAGCGGCCGATGCTGTCCCACAGCGCAATGCGGTGTCGCGCCAAAAACGCTTCCTTTTCGGGAATGCTCTTTGGTTCATCGTCTTTGAATACGCGCGCGATGACCTTCCAGAACCGGTTCTGCGGGTGCCCGTAAAAGAACCGCTGTTCCCGCGATTTAACCGAAGGAAAGCTGCCGAGGATCAGAATATTCGAGTCCGCCCGAAAAAACGGCGGTATGGGATGAATGAGTTCCGTGCGCTGCATAGAAACAGTATAGCACAAAAAAGAGAAAAGAAAAGAGCAAAGAGAGAAGCGTGAAACGTATAAAAAGAAAAAGCCGCTGACGCGACTTTTCTTTTTGGTGGGGATGTAGGGGCTCGTTTGCGGCGATGGATATCGGGCAGTCCTGCTTGCACGCCGTGCGGCGCAGTCCGCCCTGCCGCAAACCCGCTTCGCTGCAGAACCGTCCGCCGGACGCTTCTGCGGATGCTCAGTCGAGCCCCTCTGTCAAAAAACCAAACAAAAAGCCCACCGCAAGGGTGGACTTTCATTTGGTGGGGATGTAGGGGCTCGAACCCTAGACCTCTGCGATGTGAACACAGCGCTCTGACCAGCTGAGCTACATCCCCATGCCCGATTATTCTACAATAACCGTTCGGCGTTGTCAAGTATGTTTTTTCGACTCCCAAAAAACCGGCGACCGGATTTGATCCGATCGCCGGGAGGGGGAAATCTTCGGCGTTGTGCCGAGGATTGTGCGTTATTTGAATGCAACCATCGTGTTGGCGATCGCCATCGTGGTCATCAGAAGCGCGTTCAGGAAGGCAGGCGTCCAGATGTTGCCGGTCTTCTTGTACAGATTGCGCGAGATGATCGCGGCGATCGACAGCGTCGGAACCATCGCGACGAGCACGATGCCGGAGAGCGCGGATTCGGGATGCGCGGCGACGCCGGTGGTGAACAGCGTGCCGTACTGCAGGATCAGCCAGAGGATCGCGCCGCCCGCGTTCAGTGCGATCGCGAGCAGATAGCCCTTCACGCCCTGCAGCTTCTCGGTGTTCGTGTTGATCGTGATCGCAGCGGTGGAGACCGCATAGTACAGCAGGAACGTCGGCAGGTAGCGGAGGATCGTCGGCACGATGTTGAAGTCGAAGGTCTTGAACGCGAAGGTCCAGATGCGGAAGTCCGCCTTGAAGATCCAATCCATCAGGAACAGGACCGCGTACGCGACGACGAACGTGACGACCGCCACCAGCAACGAGACGAGGATCGCAACCGGCTTGAACGTTACGCCGTAGTTGCGGAAGGTAACGCCCTTGTCCGCCTTGGAGACGACGTAGACGACGCTCATGGCAAGCAGCGAGATCAGCGCGCAGGCGATCGTCCAGTATGCGATGCTGTTGATGCCGAGCGCGGACCAGAATGTGCCGGTCTCATACATCGGATAGTGCGCAACGAGTGCGAGCGCACAGCCGGCAACGGTCATGCAGATGCTGCCGGTGAGCAGCGCTTTGCGGTTTTCTTTGTTGATCAGACTGTAGATGATGCCGATCACGCCCGCCACAGCGAACGCGCAGCCCGCATACATCAGAATGTTGACCATGCTCGAACCTGCGCCTGCGTCCATCAGCGGCGTAAAGAACACGCCTGGGATCAGGATCAGACACAGCAGCAGCGCGAACGTGCCGATCTTGGAGCTCGTGCCGGTGATCGAAGGAAGCGGCTTCAATTCGGTCTTTGCCTTGTTGAAGAACGGCAGCTCGATCAGCAGGGAAGCGAGACCGAGGATCAGGAATACGAAGCCGACCAGCGCGACGCACTCAAAGAGCTCTTTCCATTGCCAGAGCTGATTCGTCGGCGCGATGTCCTTGATATCCGTATTGTAATCCTTGAACGCCTCGGTATAGAACTCGATTGCATACGCCGTCGTGTTCTTCGAGAAGTGGTTCCACGGATGGGTCTGCGCCGGCTCATAGATGATGCGCTTGCCGCCGTCCGAGGTGTTGTACCAGGTGTTCGCCTGCGCGGATTCGGTCTGCTGCAGGACGCCGGTCTCCGCCGGATTGTTGAAGAAGAATTCGTCGTACTGCGCAGCGACCTTGCCCATCGTGCGTCCGCCGCCGAGCGAGTCGGCAACCGTTACGTCGATCCCGAAAATGCCGGTGTAGGAGAAGTCGGAGCCCTCGGTGAGACCGCAGTAGATTTTGCGGATGCCGGTCGCTGCCGCTTCCTGTTCATCCGTTGCCAACGCCATCGTGCTGCTGAAGCCGCCCATCGAGTGACCGGTCACGCCGATGATGCCGTTGCCGTTCGCGTCCTTCAGAACGTAGGGCTGTTCATACATGTAAGCGACCGCGTCGTGCATGGAATTGACCCAGAACGGCGCCCATGCCTGCAGGAACGGACCGAACGCGGCAAACGGTTCATAAACCGCGTTGTTCAGATCGGAATGACCGTGGTCATACTGATCGAGCGCGAGCACGACGTATCCGCGGCGGCTCAGCTCGATCGCGTTCGCATCCTGCATTTCCGCAGAGTTGAGGTATCCGTGCGTCACAACGACCGTGGGTCTCGGATTGTTCGCATCCGCACCCTTCGGCATGTACAGCAGACCGGAAAGCGTGCCGTTCGCCGCTTCAAACGAAATACGGCTGACCTTGACCGCGCCGGCGCCGCCGTTGAAGACGCTTGCCAGAATGCTCCCGCACAGGATCAGACACAGTCCGATGCAAAGCAGGATCAATGCTTTCTTTTTCATGAAAAACCCTCCTCATGTCCGAAAATCTGTTTCCTTTGGAAACATACATAATTATACAGGGTTTCTGTATGAATTGCAAGGGGTTTTATATATTTTTCTTTCTTGAAACGGGCGCGCCTCTGTGATATAATAAAAAGCAGAAAGGGGAACGCCTATGAAGCTTGACTGGATGGGTGAGTATCGCGGCGTGGTCGAAGCGCTCATCCATTATTGTAATATATATGCGGGGGTCTATCGCATCGAAAAGATGACGTATCGGGATGTCCGCTATTCCTATGCGCAGATCCAGGTACTGGAGTATCTGCTCGAGAACGAGGAGCGCGGCGACAATATGTGCAGCATCGCGCGGCGTCTCGGCATCACGCGCAGCAACTTTACGAAGATCACGCAGCGCCTTGTGCAGAAGGGACTCGTCGAAAAGAAATCCCTGCCCGGCTGCAGGCGCGATCTGTGCGTCGAGGTCACGCCGTTCGGACGCGAATTGTATGAGGACTATTCCAAGGGCGTGTTTCTGCGTCATTTTTCATCCATGTTCGAGGAACTCGAAAAGCTCACGCCGGAAGCGCGCGCCTATGTGCGCGACGCGCTGATGGCGGCAATGCACAGCGCCAACAAGGACCGTTCCGACGATTCGAAATAACGCCCCGCGGCATAAACGTCCCCGGCGCTCCGCATCGGACGAATCCCGCGCAATCGAACAAAAAAATACCACCCGTTACGGGTGGTATTTCTTTTTGGTGCGGCAGATGGGACTTGAACCCATACGCTCGCGCACACGCACCTCAAACGTGCCTGTCTGCCAATTCCAGCACTGCCGCGCAAAGTGTATTATACGATGCGGTTTTTGAAATGTCAACCATTATTTTTGCAAATCGATGCGTTTTTTTTGCACGGTCGGGATCGGAATCGTGAACTTTTCACGTTTCTCTTTTCATTTCGCAAAACATGCATTATAATACCGGTAACGGAGGACTGGTCTATGGATTCTTTCAACACGGCATTGAATTGCGGCGCGTTTCTGCTGCCGTGGAACGCGGTCATGCTTGCGCTCGGCATTCTGACAGCGGTGATCGTAACGGAGATCCTTGTCAAAAAACGCGGGATGTATAAGGACCTTGCGCTTGACGTGTGCATCGTCGGCATTCCCTGCGGGATCGTCGGCGGACGGCTGTTTGCCGCGCTGTCCGGCAAAGTCGCGTTCGCGTCGATCTTCGATATCACGCGAACCGGCATGAATCTGCCCGGCGCGCTGCTGTTTGCCGCGATCGGGATCCTGATCTATCTTCGTGTCAAAAAGACGGATCGCGGCGCGGCGCTGGACGTTCTGATGCCGGGCGCGTTCTTCGGACTTGCCGTCGGACGCTGGTCGGACTTTTTCCTCTGCGACGGGCTGGGACCGGTCGCGGGATCGGGCGTGCCGAAGTTCTTTCCGCTCGTTACCTTTACGAACGCGTACTTTGCGGATCGGCAGACCGTTGCGTACGCCGTGTTTTTCCTCGATTTTCTGATCTGCCTTGCGCTCGGCGTGGCGGCGCTCATCCTGCTGAAAAAGAAGCTGCAGCCCGGAAAAACGGCGCGGATCACGATCGTGCTGTACCTCTTTGCAGCGTTCATCGTCGAATGGCTGCGCGACGGCGAAGCGCGGCAGATCGTATTCGGCGAACTGCGTTTCAATCAGATCGTATGGTTTGCGGAAATGCTGCTTGCGATCGTGCTTCTGTTCGTATTCGGGAAACACAAAGCGGCGGGCGCAGACGAAAACTCGGCTGCCGATGCGCAGGAGATCGGACACGAGGCCGGGGAGGAGCCGGAAGCGGAGAACGGGGAGTCCGAAGCATGAAACGATGGCTGATCCTTGCCGCTGCGCTCTGCATGACGGCGTGCACCTCGCAGGAGGCACATCTCATTTATCTGCCCGAGCAGACCCCGACGCCGGAGGTGCATGTTACGCCGACGCCGTCGCCGGAGCCCGAGCCGATTCTGTTTGCACCGATCGAGGGAGAGGGCGTCGCGACCGATCTGAACGGACTGCCGATCCTGAATCCCGAAACGCATTATTTCGATTATTATCTGTCGGTAAACGACCTGCGCGTCTATGAACAGGAAGGCGAAACGCTGATCGACGCCGTGATCTCCAATTCTTATTCCAAAACGCTGGTCGGCGGGCTTCGTATCTTGTTTTACGACAGCACCGGCATGCAGTACGGATACGCGGATTTCTATACGGCTGGCGGCGGATTGAAGCTGTTTACCGGCGACAATCGCGTGTATGCCGACGTTCTGACCGAGGTCAACGTGCAGGGCATGACGTTCAAATTCGAAGTGACCGACGCGTTCCGCCCGGAAAACTGAGCAAAAAAAGAAGCGGCTCGAAAAGCCGCTTTTTCTTATATTTTGATTCGCAAAAGGTCGCCTTTTTTCAGCGGCAGATCGGTTTTGATCCGCAGGATCTGCCGAACCCGGTTTGCGATTTCGATCGGCGTTCCGTTCTCATCCGTGATCTCGTTCGCCTGCAAGACCGCACGGTCGAGAACGGGGGAGACAACCTCCAGCGCGTCGCCCGCTTCAAACCGGTTGCGCTGTTCGACGATCGCCGTTCCGTTTTCATAACCGAGCACCGCGCCGACGAAACGATGCGTCTGCGTGTATGTGCCCGCGTTGCTGTGATCGTTCGGCAATTCGCCGTGATAGAAGCCGGTCGTATACGGACGGTGCGAAACGGAAAGCAGTTCGCGTTCGGCGTCTTCGACGGACATCGTGCCGTCGAGCACGCGCCGGTAGGCGTTTACAACGACCGAAACGTAGTATTCTGTTTTCATTCGCCCTTCGATCTTCAGCGACTTAACACCCGCATCGATCAGCTCGTTCAAAAGTCCGACGCAGCAAAGATCGCGCGAGGAGAGGATAAAGCTGTGCCGATCCTCCTGTATGATCGGAAAGCTTTGATTCGGGCGCGTCTCTTCCACAAGCGCGTACGACCAGCGGCAGGGCTGTGCGCAGTCGCCGCGGTTGCCGCTCCGCCCGAGGACCGCCGCAGACAGCAGACAGCGCCCCGAATACGCCATGCACATCGCGCCGTGCACAAACGCTTCCAGTTCGAGATCGTCCGGGATCTTTGCTTTCAGCGCCCTGATCTGTTCGATCGTCATTTCGCGCGCAAGCACGATCCGCCTTGCACCGAGATCGTACCACGCCTTTGCCGCGGCGTAATTCATACAGCTCGCCTGCGTGGAAACATGCAGCTCAAGCTTCGGGCAGGCCTTGTGCATCGTCGTCAATACGCCGAGGTCCGAGACGATCGCCGCGTCCGCGCCGCATTCATGAAGCCGGTTCGCATACGCGGGCAGGGCGTCGATCTCGTCGCTGTACGCAAGCGAATTGACCGTTACATACAGCCGTTTGCCTGTTTCATGCACGGCGTTGGCTGCGTGCGCGATGTCGTCGAACGAAAAGCCCGCGCTTTTTGCGCGAAGCTGCAGCATCGGTCCGCCGAGATATACCGCGTCCGCACCGAATCGCAGCGCGGCGTCGAGCGCAGCCGGCGACCCGACCGGGGCCAAAAGTTCCGTCATATGAGAATCCTCCGTGCGATCCCAGTATAGCAAGATTCGCTGCGTTCGTCAACGGACAGGGCGTGTGCTTGCATCCGCCGGGAAAACGTGTTATGATAAGGAAAATAAACTGGCTTTTTATCGGCATGAAAGGATTCTATGCTGCACATCGGCTGTCATTTGTCGCCCTCAAACGGGCTTCTTAGCATGGCGCAAACCGCAACGTCGCTCGGTGCGGATACGTTTCAGTTCTTTTCACGCAATCCGCGCGGCAGCAAGGCGAAGTCTCTCGACGAGACGGACGCCGCGGCGATGGACGCGTATCTTCGCGAGCAGTGCTTTGCGCCGATTCTCGTGCATGCGCCGTATACCTTGAATCCGTGCGCCGAAAAGCCGGAGACGATGCAGTTTGCCGAACTGGTGATGGCGGACGATCTTCGCCGCTGCACGGCGATGCGCACGCCGTTCTATAACTTCCATCCCGGCAGCCATGTCGGACAGGGAGAAGCGGTCGGGATCGAAAAGACCGCGGCTCTTTTAAACCGCATTTTGTCCGATGAGACGGATACGATCGTGCTGATCGAAACGATGTCCGGTCAGGGCAGCGAGATCGGCGGCTCCTTCGAAGGCGTCCGTGCGATCATCGACCGCGTCGGAATGCAGCATCGCATCGGCGTTTGTCTCGACACCTGTCATGTCTTTCAGGCGGGGTATGATATCGTAAACGATCTCGACGGCGTTCTGACGGCGTTCGACCGCGTGATCGGACTCGACCGTCTGCATTTTCTGCATCTGAATGATGCGAAGTTCGAACTCGGTGCGCATAAGGACCGCCACGCCGCGATCGGGGAGGGGACGATCGGACTTGACGCGTTTCGCCGCATCGTGAATCATCCTGCACTCAGGGAACTGCCGTTTTGTCTCGAAACGCCGCACGAAGCGCTCGATGAATACGCGGCGGAGATTGCGCTGCTTCGGGAGATGACGGAATGAAGACGGATCTTGTTCATATCGTTCCGTGTGCGGACTATGAACCGGCACACTGCGAAGCGGCGATCCTCGACGCACTGCAGCCGCTCGGCGGACTGGATTGGGTTACGCCCGGAATGAAGATCGCGATCAAGGCGAACTTCGTTGCGGCGGCAAAGCCGGATCGCGCAGTCACGACGCACCCCAACCTGCTGATCGCGCTGTCGAAGCTTCTGATCGAACGCGGCGCGTCCGTCACGATCGGCGACAGCCCGGGAAATCTGTACAACGCGGCGGTCCTGAACCGCGTATATGCTCTGGCGGGACTCGAAAAAGCGGAGCGCATCGGCGCAGTGCTCAATCGGGACTTTTCCGAAAAGCAGACGTATGCGCCGGACGCCGTGCAGGCAAAGACCTTCACGTATACGCGCTGGCTCGATGATGCGGACGCGATCATCAACTTCTGCAAGCTGAAATCGCACGGCATGATGGCGTTGTCCTGCGCGGCAAAGAACCTGTTCGGCGTGATCCCCGGCACGATGAAGCCGGAGTATCATTACCGGTTCCCGAACCCGAACGACTTTGCGGATATGATCGTCGATCTCGACGAGTATTTCAAACCGGTTCTGAACCTTTGCGACGCGGTCGAAGCGATGGAAGGGAACGGACCGACACAGGGCACGCCGAAGTACGTCGGCTGTCTGATCGCATCGAAGGATCCGCACTGCCTCGATCTGCTGGCGGCATCGCTCCTCGGGCTGGACCCGTATGAGGTGCCGACGATCGCAGCGGCAAGACGAAGAGACCTTGTACCGGAACGGTTCGAGGATCTGACTGTTCTCGGTGATTGGAAAGCGTTCCGACCGACCGGCTTTGTCTGCATCCGAAACCGGAACAGTTTGCTGTTCGTGAACGGCACGTCGATGTTCGGACGGATCGGGCAGAAGGCGCTGAACCTTTGTCTTGAATCGCGCCCCGAAGTCAGAAGAAAAGAATGCATCGGCTGCGGCAGGTGTGCGAACGTCTGTCCGGCACATACGATCGAGATGAAGAACGGAAAGGCGCTGATCCGCAGAAAGCATTGCATCAAGTGCTTCTGCTGTCAGGAGTTCTGTCCGAAAGGGGCGATGGTCGTGCATCGCACGCCGATCGCAAGACTGTTGAACAAATAAGAGGTGAAAACCATTGCGAACCTGTAAAAGAATCCTGCTGTGGACGCTGTGCGCGCTGCTTTTGTGCGCAGCATTCGCATGTACGCCGAAGGAACCGGAAAAGACGCGCCCGTCGGTCGTCGTCACGATCTTTCCACAGTACGATTTTATCCGCGCGATCGCGGGCGACCTTGTCGATCTTACGATGCTTGTTCAGCCCGGCAGCGAGGTGCACGGCTTCGATCCGACGTTTTCGGAAGTCTCGACGATCCTGCACGCGGATTTGTTCGTGTACGTCGGCGGCGAGAGCGACCGCTGGGTAACGGACGTCCTGCAGAAGAGCGACCGCACGATCAACGCGATCTCATTGCTGGATCTCGTCGATGCGCTCGATGAGGAAACGGTCGAGGGAATGCAAACGGAGGAGGAAGGGGAAGAAACGGAACCGGACGAACATGTCTGGACAAGCCCGAAAAATGCGATCCGCATCGTCGAGGCACTGCGCGACGCGCTGATCGGACTGCTTCCGGACAGCGCCGATACGCTGAACGCCAATGCAGAACGGTATATCGGCGAGCTTACGGAACTCGACGCGCAGTTTCACGACGTCATGGCAAACGCAAAGCGGAGCACGGTCGTATTTGCCGAGCGGTTTCCGTTCCGCTATCTGTGCAGCGAACTCGGACTGACCTATTACGCATCGCTTCCCGGATGCTCGAGCAACGAGGAAGTCGGGCTGTCGACCGTTGCGTTTCTGATCGAACGCGTACGCGAGGAACACCTTCCGAGCGTCTTTTATATCGAATTCTCGGACGAGAAGACGGCGGACGCGATCGCGGCGGCGACCGGATGCAGAAAACTGCTGCTGCACAGCTGTCATAACGTGAGCCGCGCGGACTTCGACGCCGGCGTCACATATCTCGAGCTGATGCGAAACAACGTGGAATCCCTGAGAGAGGCGGTGGATTGAATGGCATTGTTGACATTTGAGGGCGTCGGGCTTGCCTACGGCGGAGACAACGTCGCGCACGACGTGAGCTTTTCCGTGCAGTCGGGCGAATTCTGGGGGATCGTCGGTGAAAACGGTTCCGGCAAAACGACGCTGATGAAGGCACTGTTGGGCTTGATCCCGTGTGCAAGCGGACGCATCGTGATGGG
>ONMC01000043.1 GCA_900318745.1 uncultured Eubacteriales bacterium | reverse complement strand
GTCAGCGTCGTCTTGCCATGGTCTACGTGTCCGATCGTGCCGATGTTGACATGCGGCTTCGTACGTTCGAATTTTGCTTTTGCCATTGTAGTTCTCCTTTTTAAATTTTTGCTTTTTACCCGCCTGCAGAACCTGCAATGGCAGCGGGCCGACCGTTATCATGTCGGTGCTCGCCGAAGCCGAAACCTCGGCTTTTGGAGCGGGTGGCGGGAATCGAACCCGTATAGCCGGCTTGGGAAGCCGGTGCTCTGCCACTGAGCTACACCCGCATGCCTCCATGATAACGTCACTATTTTACTTGCTTTTCTTGTAAATGTCAACGGATAAAAACATCAAACCTTCGCCTTTTTCGCATAAACTGTACCATGAAGCGATTTCTTTTGCCGATACTGTCCCTTTTCCTGTTCAGGTGCGCGCTTCCCGCGACGCCCTGCACGCCGTATGTCCTCGACGCGCAGCCGCCCGCATACTTTGTGATCCTCGATTACGGGCACGGCGGCGCGGACAGCGGCGCGATAGGCGTCGATACGGGCGTTTTGGAATCCGATCTGAACCTTGCGGTCGGCGAACGCACGGCGCGCGCGCTCGAGGATCGCGGCTGCTTTGTGCTGCGCACGCGAACGAGCGGAGATGCGATCGGAAAAACAAAGCGCGACGACATGGCGGCGCGCGGCGCGATCCTCTGCACGGAGGGCGCGGACGTAACGGTCTCGATCCATATGAACAAGTTTCCGGATCGAAGCGTCAAGGGACCGATGTGCTATTATCAGGCGGGTGCCGACGAAGGACAGCGCCTTGCGCAGTGCGTGATCGACGCGCTCTGCGAAGCGCTTGCGCTGAAGCCGCGGCTTGCCAATCCGGGCAACAATTACGTCACGCGCATTCCCGACGTTCCGTCCGTTCTGGTGGAATGCGGTTTTCTGAGCAACCCGGAGGACGAGAAGAATCTGACGGACGAGGCGTATCAGCAGCGGCTGGCGGACGCGATCGCGGACGGCGTGCTTGCATATATGTCGGCAGAGACGGATACAAAAAACGATCCGTAAAGCAGCTGCTTTGCGGATCGCGGATTGTTCGGGATCAATCACCTGCCAGAACGGCGTCCGGCTTCATGCGTTTTGCGGCAAATTCGCGCAGCGCGCGCACCCAGATCTCTTCCGCCTGCTCGCTCAGATGGTCGCTGTTGTCGCTTGAGAAAGATTCGGGCAGGTATCCGTTTTCGTCCATCAACCGATCGGAAAAGTCCAGAAACGCTGCATCGTGTTCCTGTGCGATCCGCCCGAGGATCTCGTTGAAGCTGTTCCAGCGGTCGATCCGGACGCGCTCCTTGCGGCAGTACGCCTCCGTCACGGGCAGAACGCCCTGCATGATCACCTCGGTATCGGGACATTGCTCGTGAATGAGATCGATCAGGCGCGCATAGTACCCTTCGACTGCATCCCAGCTGCGGAAGCCGATGTCGTTTCCGCCGAGCAGAATAAACGCCTTTTTCGCTTCATAAAGGTTGATGCCCTCGGTGACGGAAACCGCCTTTCCGCGCACCGTGAACGTGATGCCGTCCGGATATGCGCGGTTCTGACTCGCGTTCATGACGCTCATGGCAACGGCGCCCATGAAATGCGCGTCGCCCAAAAATCCTGCTTCGGTTCTGCGGCGTCCGCTCGTATAGTTTCCGAACGTCCGCGTGATCGAATCGCCGATGAATACGGCGTCGTCAAAAAAGGAATCGAACTCGCCCGCATCGAGCCGCGCGGCGTCGATCACCTCCGGCGTCGGCTCAGGCGTCTCGGTCGGCTCGGGCGTCGGCGAAGGAGAAGGGGACGGCGTGTCGGTCGGTGCAGACGTCGGCGAGGGGGAAGGGGTCGCCTCGATCCCGACGGACGGAGCGGCAGCTTCTATAGCCGGTCTGCCGCACGCAAAACACAGCGCAAGCAGCGCTGTCACAAAAAGACCCCGATATCGAATCATATCCCGCTCCAACCTGTAAAATGTTGTTAAACCGCCCAGAGCACGACGCCCGCCGAAAATGCGAGGACGAAGATCATCAGCATGCTGATAGGCCACTTGCCGGTTTTATTGAATCCGTAAAAATCTTCCATGCGGCGGTCCTCCGGCAGAAGCACCACGCGCCAAAGATAAAAGATGCCGTACAGCACGACGGGAATGAGCGCCGTAAACACCCAGCCGAAGCCGAAGTCCGTATGCTCGAAAACGCACAGCGAGACGATCGCGATCAGCGGACAGAAGAGATGCCAGAAAAGATCGGGTCCTGACAGCAGATACTTCCACTCCCCGGAGACCGGACCGAGGTACAGAAATACGGTCAGCAGCGTGACCGACACAGCGACGGTGCCGACAAATTTCAGAAGAACGACCCATTTCGGCAGCGAACCGCCTGTCCAGGCGATCAGCACGATGGCGGCACAGATTGCACAAAGCTCGTTGGAAAGCACGGTGAAGTAGCGGAACAGATCCGAAAAGCCGCGCCTTTTGAGACCGATCACGGTGCAGACGATGTTGATGAGGATCAGACCTGCATTGAGAATGACGGACGGGATCATACAATACTCCTTGTCAGAATCCGAACAGGTTGAGACCGGTTTCGGGATCGGTACGGCGTTCGACCGTGCCGGGCAGCGTGCGCAAAAACAGCTCGCAGGTCGCGCCGATGCGCAGTTCGATCGCGTGTCCGGCATGCACGGAGAGGTCCTGCCCGCATGCCGTGACGTGCAGATGCAGATACGGTCTGCCGTCCTTTTCGGTCACATTGCCGGTGAGGTTCGAGATCTCCATGAATTCGTTGTATTCGCGCCGGATATAAGAGCCGCTCGCAAGGTCATATACGCCGATCACCGCATGATCGACCGCGCCGATCGCAGAGATCGAGCCGAGCAGGATCTTTTCCTTCTCGCACAGCGAGAGCAGACACGGATGCACGGACTCGCCGCGATCCAGGCGCACGACATAGGTGTCGTCAAATTTCCGGTAGTCCATGAGACCTCCTCACATCACAGCGCGTGGAACAGCGCAAGGATAAAGAACGCGGTCGGCATGGCGAAACTGAAGCTGTCGAGCCGATCGATCGCGCCGCCGTGTCCGGGGAACAGATTCGAAAAATCCTTGATGCCGGCCTGCCGCTTGATCACGGATGCGCACAGGTCGCCGACCTGCCCGGCCAGCGTGCAGAAGAACGAAGCGATCACATAAACATACAGCGGGACCGGTACGAAGCCGCGCAGGATCAGCCAGATCAGAACGCTGCTCGCCGTGCCGAGCAAGGTGCCGGAAACCGAGCCCTCGATCGTCTTGTTCGGGCTGACGGAGGGGCAGAGCTTGTGCCTGCCGAACCAGCGTCCGAAGAAATACGCGAACGCGTCGCAGAACGAGGTCGCAAACAGCGTGGTGATCACGACGGGGTACAGGATCTCGTCGGGCTGCACCGCGAGATAGCAGAATCCAAGAAACAGCGCGCACGGATAAAAGCAGATGCCGAGCGAAGCAAACAGATCGATCACGCGCATCCGTTTGAACAGCCAGAGCATCATCGAGCCGATCAGCACGATGGAAATCGCCGAAAGATGAAACACGATCTCATTGCGCAGCAGAAACAGTGCGGAGAGGATCGCGGACAAAATGCGCGCGATCCACGGTGTGGACCGGAATCCCATGCGGTTCAAAGCGTCGGACATCTCTCTTGCGCCGAACCAGATCAGGGCATAGAAAAAGAGGATGCGCGTGACGGGACCGAGCCAGATCGCAAGCGCCAAAACAGCGAGGATCACGATCCCCGTTATGATGCGTACCCGCGTTCCGCTCTTTGCCATGCGTCCTCCGAATGATCAATTATGGTTCAGTATATCACAGATTTTTCGACTTGTCAGTCCCCTTTTTTGCACAGTCACGGCACGCGCAGCCGGCGCAGTTTCGGGAACAGCCGCCCGAACAGCAGCCGTTCTGTTTCGGACGCAGCGCAAAGTACAGCGCGACGCCGATCGCGGCGGCGACGGCGGCGAGCAGGATCCAGTCGATCGCGCTCATAGCCGGAATCCCGATGCGATCAGGTGCACAAGGAACGCCGCGATCCATGCGATCACGCACTGCAGGATCACGACAAGCACGGACCAGCCCCTGCCGAGTTCACGCCGGATCGCGGCGATCGCAGCCACGCACGGCGTATACAGCAGACAGAACACAAGATACGACAGCGCGCCCGCCTGTGTGAGCACGGCGGACAGCGCCGAAGGATCCGGGAACAGCACGTTGACCGTCGCAACGACGCTTTCTTTGGCAAGGAACCCGCCGATCAGCGCGGTCGACATGCGCCAGTCGCCGAAGCCGAGCGGGCGGAAGATCGGCGCGATCGCGCCCGCGATCACGGCGAGGATCGAATCCTGCTGGTTCGAAACGAGGTTCAGACGGAAGTCAAAGGACTGCAGGAACCAGATCACGACCGTTGCGATCAGAATGACCGTAAAGGCGCGCTCAAGGAAATCCTTCGCCTTATCCCACAGCAGCCGCAGCACGTTTTTCGCGCCGGGCAGGCGATAATTCGGCAGTTCCATGACGAACGGGACCGCCTCGCCCCGAAAGACCGTGCTCTTTGAAAGAAGGGCGACAAGAATGCCGACGAGAATGCCGAACACATACAGCCCGATCATCACGAGCGCTGCGATCTTCGGGAAGAATGCGGCGGAAAAGAATGCATAGATCGGCAGCTTGGCCGAGCAGCTCATAAACGGGGTCAGCAGGATCGTCATCTTGCGGTCGCGTGCGCTCGGCAGCGTGCGGCTTGCCATCACGCCCGGGACCGTGCAGCCGAATCCGATCAGCATCGGCACGATGCTTCGCCCGGAAAGCCCGATACGGCGGAGCAGCTTATCCATCACAAACGCGACGCGCGCCATATAACCGCTGTCTTCCAGCATCGAAAGGAAGAAAAACAGCACGAGAATGATCGGCAGAAAGCTTAATACGCTGCCGATGCCCGTAAAAATGCCGTTGATGATCAGCGAATGCAACACCGAATTGATGTTCCACGACGTCAGCGCGCTGTCGGTCAGCGCGGTCAGCGCGTCGATGCCGCTTGCCAGAAGATCCTGCAGCACCTTTCCGATGACATGGAAGGTCAGAAAGAATACGAGCCCCATGATCCCGATAAACGCCGGGATCGCGGTCCATTTACCGGTCAGGATCCGGTCGATGCGCTCGCTGCGCACATGCTCGCGGCTTTCCTTCGGCTTGACGACCGTCGCGTCGCACAGCTTCTGGATGAACGAAAACCGCATGTCCGCGATCGCAGCCGCGCGGTCGAGTCCGCGTTCCTCCTCCATCTGGCAGATGATATGTTCCACCATCTCGCGCTCGTTGTCGGAAAGGTTCAGCGCTTCTTCCACATACGGGTCGCCCTCAACAAGCTTGCTCGCCGCGAATCGAACCGGTATGCCGGCGCTTGCGGCATGGTCCTCGATGAGATGCATGATGCCGTGCAGACAGCGGTGCACCGCGCCGCCTTTTTCGTCTTTGTCGCAGAAGTCGGTACGGCTCGGCTTTTCCTGGTACTGCGCAACGTGCAGCGCGTGGCTCACAAGCTCGTCGACGCCCTCGTTTTTGGACGCCGAGATCGGAATGACCGGAATGCCGAGAAGCGATTCCATTTCGTTGATGCGCACCGATCCGCCGTTGCCGCGCATTTCGTCCATCATGTTGAGCGCCAGAACCATCGGCACGTCGAGCTCCAACAGCTGCAGCGTGAGGTAAAGGTTGCGTTCGATATTCGTCGCGTCCGCGATGTTGATGATGCCGGTCGGCTTTTCACTCAGGATGAACCGACGCGAAACGCGCTCCTCGTCGGAATACGGCGACAGTGAGTAGATGCCCGGCAGGTCCGTGATCTCGGTGTCGGGCCGCCCCTTGATCGCACCGCCCTTTCGATCGACCGTCACGCCCGGGAAGTTTCCGACGTGCTGGTTTGCGCCGGTCAGCTGATTGAACAGCGTCGTTTTGCCGCAGTTCTGATTGCCGGCAAGCGCAAAGGTCAGTTTGGTTCCTTTCTTCAGGGGTTTTGCCGTTTCCTTGACGTGAAAACGCCCCTCTTCGCCGAGACCGGGGTGCTCGCGCTCCGATTTCGGAAGAGGTTTTTTCGCCGCGTCGGCGTGCGACGTTTTCACAATGTCGATCTTCTCGGCGTCGTCGAGCCGCAGCGTCAGCTCGTAGCCTCGGATGCGCAGTTCCATCGGGTCGCCCATCGGCGCCAGTTTCATGACGGTCACCGCTACGCCGGGAACCACGCCCATGTCCAGAAAATGCTGTCTTAAGGCGCCTTCGCCGCCGACCGTTTTTACGATTGCATGCTCACCGGGTTTGAGATCTTTTAACGTCATCGTATCGCTCCGCTTTTTTGTCCGTAGGACAACTTCTTTCAAAAGAGTATAGCGCAAACGAAACGAGGATGCAATATGAAAAAGAACCTTGGACGGTAGGATCCAAAGTTCTTTGCGCAGCCGCCCTCTGCGGCATGCGATCCCGATGCGTCAGTTCCCTGCGGTCGCGCTTGCGGAAGGCGTTGCGTTCGCAGCGGTCGGTTCGACCGGCGCGATCGTCTCCGGCACGGCGCTCACGGCGGGCGTTGCGCTCGGCGTCGGTACCGCGGTCGGAGCCGGTGTGCTCACGGGAGCGACGGACGGCTTTGCCGATGGCATCGTCGCGCTGCCGCGGATCGAACAGGTACAGCCGGTCGCAAAGATCAGCAGCGCGAGCAGCGGGATCAAAAAGAATCGGTTCATATGCGCATCTCCTTTCGGTTCTTTTCCGATAGTGTGCGCGCTTTTCAAACCGATATGCATCGTTTTTTTGAACGCGCGGCAGGCTTGACTTTTGCGAACGGTTCGCGTAAAGTGAAACGGGAGGATGCGGTATGGAAACGGCAAAGACACTTACGGTCGGTGAAATCGAAGCGACGCTCATCCGAAAACGCGTCAAAAACATTCGCGTGACGATCGTGCCTCCGGACGGCGAGGTGCGGGTCACGGCGCCGGTACGATGTCCGGAATCGGTGATACGCGGTTTTCTTTCGGAACGCGCGGACTGGATCCGAACGCACCGGGATGCGGTGCGGCAAAAGCACGCCGACGAACCGCGACGGTTCGAAACGGGCGAGACCGTGTGTCTGTTCGGCACGGCGTATCCGCTTGTCGTGCTTGAGAATCAAAAGAAAAACGGCGCGGTGCTCGATTTCGACCGCATCGTGCTTTCACTGAAGCAGCCTGCGAACAGGGATCGGCGCGAAGCGATCCTGAACGACTGGTACCGCGAGCGGCTGAAAACCGAGATCGAGCATCTGATGCCGATCTGGTCGGAGCGAACAGGGCTCGTTCCGTCCGGCTGGATCGTTCGCAACATGACCTCGCGCTGGGGTACCTGCAATACGAAAACGGGACGCATCACGCTGAATCTGCAGCTCGTCAGGTATCCGATCCCTTGTCTCGAATACGTCATTCTGCACGAGCTCGCTCACCTGCGCGTGCGCGGACACGGGGCGGACTTCAAAGCACTGCTCGATGCGTATATGCCGCAATGGCGCGCACGGCGAAAACAGCTGAACGGATAAAAAACAAGCCGCAGTCCCGATCGGGACCGCGGCTTTCTGTTGTAATATGGAAAGGAACGGTTTGCTTATACTCCGTGCGTTACGCCGATCGGACGAAGACGCGGCGTGCCGGGTTCATGCTTTTCGACGGGAGACCAGTCGAGTCCCTTGATCGCGCGGATGCCTTCATAGCTTTCAAAGAACAGCGCAAGCGCGCCGGGACCGACGTGCGATCCGGTGACCGGCTCGTAATCGACAAGCAGGATGTCCTTCGGCGCCTTCGGGCTTTCCCGGATCAGCTTGATCAAAAGCTCCGCATCCTCGCGGCAGGCGGCATGCGCGATGCCGATCGTCTGCTTCTCCGGATCGACGACATGCGCTTCATACTGCGCGGCAAGCGCTTTGACGGAGCGCTTGCGGCTGTGGACCACGGCAAACGCCGAGATCTGACCGTCCTCGCCGCCTTTCAGGATCGGCTTGATGCCGAGCACGGTGCCGGCGATGGCGGAAAGGTTCGAAAGCCGTCCGCCGCGGCGCAGAAACATCAGATCGTTGACCGTAAAAACGTTGAACATGCGTTCCGAAAGCACGCGCAGCCGCTTTGCCGCTTCCTGCGTGCTCACGCCTTCGTCGCGCAGTTTTGCCGCATGAACGGCGATCAGACCCTCGCCGAGGGAAGCGCCGCGTGTATCGACGATCTCGATCGTACGGTCCGGATAGCGCTCCTTCAGCATTTCCGCGCCGATCGTTGCCGACTGGCACGAACCGCTGATGCCGGAGGACATGCTCACATAGATCACATCCTTACCTTCCTGAAGGAACGGTTCAAAGAAGTCCGCATACTCGACCGGATTGATCTGAGTCGTAGTGACCGCGGTATTTTTCAAAAGCGCATAAAACGCATCGCCGTCAAATGTGTCTGTGTCGACGCACGTGTGACGGGAGCCGTCGATGAAATAGGCAAACGGGATGATCTTCAGATCGTGTGCCTCGGCAGTACGGGTCGGCAGATTGCCGGATGTATCCGTCGCAACAACAAAATGCATCAAATTACCTCCGAATGAATTCGGCACAGCATGTTTTGCCGTGTCCCTTTTTCAACGCCATTATATGCGGCGATGCCGATCCGGTCAATCTACCGACCGTTTTTTGCATCCTACGATGCATGCAGGGAACAATAGAATTGCCGAAAACGGCTCTACTCTGAGTAGAATACACGATATACAAGAAGAATATGATCCACATGATCCGAAAACCGATTATTTTGCGGAAGGATCGCTTTGCGGCGCGCGGATCGCCCGTAGGATCAGCCGGAGCCAAAAAGTGAGACCGCCCGGGGGTGCGGGCGATCTCTTTTTAAGGATAGAGGGGGGTAATGATAAGGAGGAGTTCTTTTCAATCGGTTCGCAAGCGGGGTGACTTGCTTTCCTTTTGATGGCTATAGTATAACGCCCAAATGCGTCAAAAATTCGTTATCCGTGTGAAAGAACCGTCACAAGAATGTGACAAAAATGCAAACTCGATCCGAAACCGTCCGAGAACGCGGTTTTCCGGCATTTCGATGAAAAGATCCGGCGGGAAGAACGCGCAAAGACGCGGCACGCACGAAAAATGTAAAATCCGCGCGGGGACAGTCTTAAGAGATTGTTTTCTTTTAAAAATATGATATAATAGGATTCCGCAGCGGCGTCGAACGGGCGCCGAGGCGTGCTTTTATGGAAACGAAACGAAAAAAGATATGGATCATATGGGTCGTTCTCGCCGCCGTCGCGCTTGTCGCGATCGGCGCTGTCTGCGCGCTCTATCGGGGACTCAGACCGTTCCTCCGCGTGGAGGCGGGCGCATCGCTGCCCGAGATCGCAGCGATCGCGCAGGAAGGGGACCGCTATGAAAAAGAGTACGGCACGCTGCCGGTCGGTCTGCATACGGTGCGGGTGATACACGGAAGCGTTCGTCTGCCGGTGCTCGTCCGGGTGCGCGATACCGTTGCGCCGACGGCACAGGCGCGCGAACTGACGATTCCGTACGGCACGACGACTGCACCGGATAAGCTGGTCAGCCGCATTCGCGACGCAGGCGTTGTCAGCGTGACGTTTTCCGAGCCGTTCGATTTCGGCCGCATCGGCGATTTCCCGGTCACGATCGTGCTGAAGGATGCGTCAAACAACCGCGCCGAGGTGGATTCCGTTCTGCACATCCGCGCCTGCAGGGAAGAGGTCTTTGCCGAAGCGGGTGCGCCGCTTCCGACGGCGGAGGACTTTTTGCTCGACGGCGTGCAGGCGACGTTTGTCGGTGATCTGCGTGAAGAGATGATGCATCACATCGGAAGTTATCCGGTATCGTTCCGCCTGCAAAACGGACAGATCGCGGAGTCGAAGCTGGTTGTGTCGGACACGACGCCGCCGACCGGAGAAAGCGCGTTTCTTTGGGTCAGACCGGACGAACCGTTTACGCCCGAGCAGCTGGTGGATCGCGCGCAGGACGAAACGACGCTGACATTTGCGTTCGCAAAGGAGCCGGACCGATCGCTGATGCGTGCGCAGAGCGTGACGGTGCGCATGACGGACGAAGGCGGCAATACGGCGGACGTTGTTTCCACGCTGGCGATCTCGCACGTGGAACCGATCACGGTAGAGATTTCCGATGAACCGCTGGACGCGCAGGCATTCGGCGAAGCGCTCGACATCGTGCTGTCCGAACCGTTCGTGCCCGAAGTGCCCGGGATCTATTCGATTTCCGCAACGGTGAACGGCAAGCCGGACTTTGCTTTGGTCACCGCGATCGACACGACGGCGCCGACCGTGCAGAAGCGCGAGGACGCTGCGCTCTATACGCGGCATCCGACCTCGCCGGACGCGGCGTTTGCCGCAAGCGATCTGTCGCCGGTCACACTCGAATGGCTGCAGGAGCCGGATTGGGAGAAAGAGGGCGAGCAGACCGTTCGCGTTCGCGCGCTCGATCGCTATGAAAACGAAACCGAGCTGACCGAAACGGTCATGCTCGAACCGGATACGGAGCCGCCGGTGCTGTACGGCGTCGTCAACCGCATCGCGTATGTCGACGAGCCGATCGCGTATCTTGCCGAGGTCTATGCCGAGGACGGTGTGGACGGACGGACTGAGGTCGCGGTCGCGTCGGAAGTCGTTCCGAATCAGGAAGGCTCCTATCAGGTCGTATATACGAGCACGGACGCATCCGGAAATACTGCGAGCGCCGCCTGTACATTCAAGCTGGTGAAGTCGATGGTCACGGAGGAAGAGGTGCGCGGATTGGCGCGGGATGTGCTCGGCTCGATCGTGACGGACGATATGGTTGCGGCGGAACAGCTCAAGGCGGTGTTCAATTACGTGCGCGGGCATGTGCATTACGTCGGCAATTCGGACAAATCGGACTGGCGCAAGGAGGCGGCAAGGGGCTTCAAGACCGGAAAGGGCGATTGTTTCACCTTCTATTCCGTCACGCGCGCGCTGCTCGACGAGCTTGAGATCGATTACATGAGCGTCACGCGCAAGGGCGGCAGAACGCGGCACTACTGGGTGATCGTCAACATCGGCACCGGCTGGTATCATTTCGACCCGACGATCGCGCCGCATCACAAGCATAAATGCTTCATGTGGACCAACAAGCAGTGTCAGGTCAAGCCGTATTTCTGGCGCTATGAGCAATCGAGCTTTCCCGAGATCGCGACCGATCCGTTCGATTACGATGCGGTCGTAAAGGCGGAACGCAGCGGAACGCTGCCGTGAGAACCGCTTCGGCACGTCGTTTTATGTGCAAAACGGTTGAAAACAGCAACGCTGTATGGTATAATCATTCGCGATATCACGCCGCTGATCGGCGATGCGGACGGCTATGAAGCGCTGATCGAGCAGATGGCGGAAACCCTGCGCGATGCGGACGTCGATATGGTCGTCGGACCCGAAGCGCGCGGCTTCATCTTCGGGGCGCCGCTTGCGTACGCGCTGCATGCCGGATTCGTCCCGGCCAGAAAGCCTGGCAAACTGCCGTATGAAACGATCGGTTATACGTACGGGCTCGAATACGGCACCGATGAGCTGCAGATCCATGCGGACGCGATCCGCCCGGGTCAGCGCGTGGCGATCGTCGATGATCTGCTGGCAACCGGCGGAACCGCGCTTGCGTGCGCAAAGCTTGTGGAAAAAGCGGGCGGCGTCGTCGTCGGATTCAGCTTTGCGATCGAGCTGTGCGATCTTCACGGACGCGAAACGCTGGCAGGGTATCCGGTGCATACGATCCTGCAGTATTAACAGAACACAAACGGAAACGTGCCGATTCGATCGGCACTTTTTTATCGGGAGGAAACATGAAGGATCGTGAACAGAGGCGCGCGGCGATCGGCGCGGCGTTTTTGCTTGCGGCAGCGGCAGCCGGACCGAGTCTGATGATCCAGCTGCCTCGTTTCGGCGCGCAGATCGGACTTCCGTTCCTGTATGCGATCCTGTTCGTGACGCTCGCGGATATCGCGGCAAAGGCGAATATCTGGGCGATCGTCGGCGCTTCGGGACTGACCGGCGCGGAGATCGCGGACCGCGTGAAAAAGGGGCTCGGCGCAGTGCTTTCCGCGATCGTCGCGTTCGGCGGACTTGCGTTCAATGTGGGCAATATCGGCGGCACGGCGCTTGGCCTGAACGCTTT
>ONMC01000037.1 GCA_900318745.1 uncultured Eubacteriales bacterium | reverse complement strand
GTCCTTTGCCTGCGCGGCGCAAAGCGCGCGGTGGATCTCCTTTCCGTGCTGTTGAGCGGGATCATTGTCGGCTCGATGCTTGCGATCGCGATCCGATCGCATGCGCCGGTCCTCGATGCGATCGCTGCGGTCCCTTCTTGGGATACGCTTCCGTCCGTGTTTGTTCCGCTGATCACGCTGCTCGGGCTTGCGTGCGGCGGATATATCCCGTTTTCCGGCGCGCACCGCCTGCTGGAGAGCGGCGGCGGTTCGCCGCTCGTCTTTCGCCGCGCGGCCGTGCTCGGTGCATCCGTATCGGGACTCATTCGCATCCTGCTGTTTTTCGGCGTAATGGGCGTCTGCTTTGCGGGCAAAACATGGATGCAGGATCGGGCGGCGTCGATCCTTGCTTCGGACAACCCCATGGCGCAGACCTTTGCGCTTGCGGCCGGGATCTGGGGCAGACGCCTGTTCGGCGTCGCGCTGTTTGCATCCGGGCTCGGCTGCGTGATCGGCGCTGCGTATACGTCCGTCTCATTTCTGAAAACGCTGCATCCGTACGTGCGGACGCATGAGCGCGCGTTCATGCTCGGACACATCGTTTGTTCCGCGCTGATCCTGCTCATTTTCGGAAATGCGGCAAGGTTCGCGCTGCTGGCGGGCGCGATCAACGGCGTCGTGCTGCCGCTGTCGCTCGGCTGTATTCTGCTCGTCGCGCATCGCCGCGATGTCGTCGGATCCTATCGGCATCCGCCTCTGCTGACGGCGGCGGGCTGGCTGATCGTGCTGCTTTCGCTGATCCTTGCTGTGTATCTCGTTGTTCGGCTTTTTGTTTGACGGCGAAAAAAACCTTGCGTTTTGCGGCTGTTTGTGCTATAAATAGAAAGCACAAGCCGGTGTGATGGAATTGGCAGACGTGACGGACTCAAAATCCGTTGGACTTATCATCCGTGTGGGTTCGAGTCCCACCACCGGCACCATTTCGAGTGGAGATAACTGACTCGAGTTGTCTCCACTCGTTTTTTGTCTGTTAAGCAGACGCTGTTCTGGGCAGGTAGCGGATCGCTACGCCCTTACGTGTGTTCTCCGTTACGTCTTGTTTCGGATCACTTGGCAGATCCAGATACCCCACAAACCGATAATAGATCACGATCCGCTGGATTCTGTTCTTGCCGCTTCCTTCTGCCTCATAGACTACGATCCTGTCGATCAATTCCTGCAGGAGCGGAGCTGTCAGCGTGTCCATATCCATGAACCTGCGCACCGCGGCCAGGAATGTGTCCCGACCCTTCTGCGCTGTGCCCATAGCAGAAATCTCGTCTCTCAAGGAAGCGATCTTTGCCTTCAGATCCATCCGTTCATTCTCGTAGCGGTTTGCCAGCTGAAGAAACCATTCATCCGAGACCTTGCCGGAGATGTTGTCCTCATACAGCTTCTGCACCGTCTGAGATATCGTATCGCTGCGCAGGAGTGTCTGTTGGAGTTTCGTCTCCAGATGCTTCCGCTTAGTAAAGAGCTCTTTGTCTGTTTCCTGACAAAGTAGCTCCACGAAAGCGTCCTCGTCCTGCCGAAGGTAGGCTGACAGTCGTCTCAGCTCCAGAATCACCACCTGATAGATGGCGTCCTCCCGAAGATAGTGCCTTTTTGTACAGGTTCCCCTATAATCGCCTTTGTAATTGGAACAGCCGAAAAACCGGATGCCCCGGCTGGTATTGAAGTGGTAGCAGAGCTTTTTACCGCAATCGGAGCAGTAGAGCAGACCTGAAAAGATGCTCTTTTCTCCGTTCTGCGGCTTGGGCTTTCGTTGCTTTGTCTTCCCCAGCCGGTTCTGGACCAGTTCGAAAGTATCCCGGTCTATGATCGGTTCATGGACATCATGGAATACTTTCCAGTTCTCCTCAGGGTTTTCCAACCGTTTCTTGTTCTTGAAGGACTTCGAATAGGTCTTGAAGTTGATTACATCTCCGCAGTATTCCTGCTTACGCAGGATCGTCCAGACCGTACTCATATTCCATCGGCAGGGATCGATTCGTGTGCGCTTTCCGCCGCGCTTCAGACCTTTGCTGAACCAGTAGGCAAGAGGGATCATGACCTGATCCTCCTGCAGGATATGGGCTATCGATTCCACGCCGTTCCCTTCCAGGAACAGCCGGAAGATGCGACGCACCACCTTCGCGGGCTCCGGATCAATGATCCATCTTCCTTTAACGTCCGGATCCTTTTTGTAACCATAAGGCGGTTGAGAAAGCGGTACGCCCATGTTTCCCCGCAGACGGTGGGAAGACCGAACCTTTCGGCTGATGTCTCTGGCATACATTTCGTTCATGATGTTCTTGAAAGGGGCCAGCTCGTTCTCGCCGTCGGCGCTATCCACCATGTCGTTTACGGCAATGAATCGTACGTTATGTTCGGGGAAGTATACGTCGGTATAATGACCGACCGATACGTAATCCCTCCCGAGACGGCTCAGATCCTTCACCATGACCGCGGATACATACCCGAGGTCGATGTCCTCCAGCATCTGCTGGAACCCGGGGCGGTTGAAGTTTGTCCCGGTAAACCCGTCATCCACGTAGCAGCGGGTATTGGTCAGCCCGTACTCCTTCGCTTTCTGCTTCAGGAGCGTTTTCTGATTGGAGATCGAATTGCTCTCGCTCTCCGTCCCGTCATCTCTTGACAGCCGGCAGTAAAGCGCTGTCACGCCCTCCCGGCTTGTATTGTTGTTCGACTGCATGTTATGCCTCCTTTCCGGCAGCCGAACGACCATATTCCGAGGACAGTATATCACATTCCGTGTCCGAGCACAATTCTGCCGCGTGGTTTTTCAGGATCCGGCAGAACCGATCCCGCAGCGTCATTCTCTGTCGAGGCGCAAACCGCGAGGATACGATATACCGAATGCCGTTTACAGTGTAATCGCCGTCGGCGGCAGGGCATCCGGGAAGGATCCGATACATTCGCTTCATCGTTGTGCCTCCTTGCTTTTGTGTTTTTTTCATAAGTATTTCCTTTCAGTGAATTGTTGTATTTCCGCTTATAGCGGCATAGGGTTTCAGGGGTTACCCTGACAAGCGGCGTTTGGGAATATCCCCAAATCCCATGCTTGCACGGACTTCGTCCAGCAAGGAAGGGATATCCAAACCCCATGCTTGCACGGACACTGTCCTGCAAGATATGGGTCCCCAAACGCTATGCTTGCAAGGACACCGCGCAAGCAGAAAACGATCGCTTGCGCGGTCGGCGTGACGACGACAACAGCCGGATACAATGGGTAAAACTCTTTTCCCTTCTTCTCTCTCAAAGTGTTTTCTACCCCTGTGTTACGGTTGTCGTTGTCACTGATCAGGGCTGACTGGAAGAGGATTATCTTCAAATAATCCATCAGGCAGCCGCAATTGCGTAAATCCGTCAGCATCTGGCGGTACGCGCTCCCATCCACGCTGCTGACCGTACAGCACATATCTCCGTGTGCTCGGATACCGGCGCCATTGCGGAAGACGTCCGTCTTTGATTTCCGTATTGACGATCTCCGCGATCTCGCGCAGGTCGTACTGCGTCGGTTCATGAAACGCGGTAAACGCTTCCCGGTAGATCATCCGGGAGCAGACGTTGTTCTCTGTCGTGCGGTCCAGGAAGCCGGTGATCATGCCGATCCGGTCATCCTCCGGGAGAAAGTCCTGCTGCAGCGCAGCGAGGTGCATTTCGATCTCTTTCGGCAGCGAAAGCGAATAATTACCGCTCCGGAAGATCGTCATGGCTTCCGCCCAGACCTGTTCGCAGTAGGCGCGGCTTTCGGCCTCGTTCTCCAGGATATGGACCTCGGCCTGCTTTGCATCGATCTCCACCGGCATAAAGCGGCGGTTGCCGCTCCGGTCGGCGGGAAGAAACGCCTTACGGTTCGCGCTGCCGCAGAATACGCACTGGCGGGGGATGTCCTTCGGGTGACGGTCATACGGCACTTTGTATGTGTCATACTGCCGGGAGATAAATGCCTTGATCTCTTCCACCCGTGCCTTGCTCATGGCGTTCATCTCGGACAGTTCCACGATCAGATGTCCCGACAGCCTTCTGCAGACATTGTCATCATCCAGACGCCGGATATCGTCGGTGAACCATTCGTCCTGCATGGCCATGAACCGGAAGAAGGTGGATTTGCCTGCGCCCTGATCGCCGGTCAGGCAGAGCATGAGATCCGCTTTTATGCCCGGCGTGAACACACGCGCGATCGCTTCCAGCAGCCATACGGTCATGAAGGCGGTGTTTACCTCGGAGATCTCCGCTCCCAGAAAATGGCGGAGTACATACGGGATGCGGGATATGCCGTCGTGGACGAGGGACTCGAGCCTGTCCCGGATCGGATGGAAACGGTTCTCGTTCGCCGCAACGTCGATCGCCGACGCAAGGAGCTTCTCCGATGAGATCCCGTACTGACGCTCGATATACAGGCGGAGATAATTCGCGTCCGTATCGGTCAGCGGAGCGTCCCGGTTTCTCTTCCAGCCAAGATCCCTGACGATATGGATCCTGCTGCTGAGTTCATTCAGGCGGATCGCTCCGAAAAGCATCGGGTCGCTTGTAAGGATCGCGACATAGTTGCTGATGGTATTGCTGACAGCGCCGTCCTTGTTCCGGTCGAGCGCTTTTTTGATCTTATCGATTTCACGTTTTTGTTCTTTTGTAGGTGTGGACAGTACCACGGTCGTTGTTTCTCCTTTCATTTTTTCCCCAGCTTAAGTTGCGTTTTTTCTCAAAATGCCCAGCTTAAGCTGGACTTTTTGAGTATTTCGAACCTCGGTAAGGGTATTTATCCTCTGAAGGCGTTACCCTCAAAAAACGGTCGCCAGAGGGGGTATACTGAAGCAAAAGTGTACATATCCAGGGTCGTCGTTCTCACGCATGTTCTGTCGAACCCCCGCATCCAGCGGAGCCGCCCAATGCTGTGACGCGTTCAAGGCGGAAGTATCATTCTGGTGTTGCCCGGATCTGTTATTCAGTTGTCAAGGTGCTGGAGGCTAATATTTATCCCTCTATCTTTCAAATGGACAAAAAAAACGGGGGTGGCCCACTTTTTTGGCAAGAAAAAATTTTTTATTTGTAAATTTTTTGATTATTCACGGAATACGGCATCCAAAACTCCGTTTTACACGGTTTACTGAGCATTGTTTTTCAATCGACTTTCTTCCCCTCACCTATAACGGCAAAGATAAATGGCATTTTTCACGGTCTTCAGGAAAATATATTTTGCATCTTCATTTGTTCCCTCTACCTATAACGGCATTTCGGAAAGGGCCTTTCGGACAAAATCGAGGCGTTTTGGAGGATATATTTTTTGAGAATCACTTTACGTACAAATAGGTATAGGGGATGAGCGACGCTGCTTGCGCGAGAATTCTTTCTCGCTGTACCATATCCTTTGCTGAAGAAGTAGATTCGTCCGCAACTTCAGCGACTCCTCGTAAAAAGAATTTGATCCGGTTTTCCCAATCCCCTTTTTTTCGGACATCCATTAATCGATCATACGCCGCGATTTTCGCTTTCAGCGACAGCTGCTCCGTTTCATATCGGTTCGTCAACTGCAGAAATCACTCGTCGGAACCATCCCGGATACTATGAGATTAAACACGAATAATTTGGTAAACAGCATTGCCAATCAATTACAAAAGTGATACAATTAAAATGTATTATTATAAGGAGATGAGACCATGGAAGACGCTAAATTGATCATTTCTCCCAAACGGTATTCAGACGAATCACAGGTACTGTCCGTGCGCATGCCGAAAGGAATGCTGAAGGATTTGGACGCCATTGCGCAAAAAACCGGACGCACGCGCAACGAGCTGATCGTCATGAGCATCGAATTCACTTTGGATCATCTGGAAATCGAAGAAAAGAAATAAAGGATTGTTGAGGGGGCAGTATGGCAATTCTGAAATGCAAAATGTGCGGCGGGGATATTGAACTTTCCGCCGATAAGACGTTCGGGACGTGCGATTCGTGCGGGAGCACGATGACCTTTCCGAAGGTGGACGACGAGCAGCGGGCGAATATGTTCAACCGCGGCAACCACTTCCGCAGATCCGGCGAGTTCGACAAGGCGCTTGCGGTCTATGAACGCATCGTGCAGGAGGATGAGAACGACGCCGAGGCGCATTGGTGCTGCGCGCTGTGCCGGTTCGGCATTGAATACGTCGAGGACCCCAACACCTTCGAGTATCTGCCCACCTGCCACCGTGCAAGCTTCGACAGTTTTTTAGAGGATGTCGACTATCTCGCCGCATTGGAGCATTCGGACGGGATCACGCGCCGCCAGTATCAAAAGGACGCGCAGAAGATCGCCGAGGTGCAGCGCGGCATCCTTGCCACCTCGCAGAACGAGGAGCCTTTTGACGTTTTCATCTGTTATAAGGAATCCGAAAACGACGGTACGCGCACGCGCGACAGTCTCCTTGCGCAGGAGATCTATTATCAGCTCACCGAACAGGGGCGGCGTGTGTTCTTCTCGCGCATCACGCTCGAAGACAAAGCGGGCACCGAATACGAGCCGTACATCTTCGCGGCACTGAATTCCGCAAAAGTCATGATCCTTGTCACGACCTCGGCGGAGCATGCGAATTCGGTGTGGGTCAAGAACGAATGGAGCCGCTTCCTGTCCCTGATGCGCAAGGATCGCACAAAGCTCCTTCTGCCGTGCTATCGCGATATGGATCCCTACGACCTTCCGGAAGCGCTGTCGGTTTTGCAGTCCTACGACATGAGCAAGATCGGCTTCATTCAGGATCTGATCCGCGGGGTGAATAAGGTGTTGGATGCAAGCAGACCGAAGGAGACGGTCAAGGAAACGGTGGTCATACAGCAGCAAACGCAAAGCAACACCGCGCCGCTTTTGGAACGTGCATTTATGTTTCTCGAAGACGGTAACTGGGGCAGTGCAAACGAGTACTGTGAAAAGGTGCTTGATCTCGATCCGAAGAATGCGGAAGCATATCTCGGCAAGTTGATGGCGGAGCTGCATGTAAAAACGCGGGATGCTTTGAAAGATCAGCCGGAACCATTCGATGCTAGAAACAATTTTCAAAAAGCACTGCGCTTTGGCGGCAACGATCTTAAAGAAGAACTATTGACATATTTGAACATCTGTAATACGGCATTCGAAAGCGGTAGAGGGAATATCCAAAAGATAGCAAGAGCAGTAAAGAATAGATTTCTCCTATGTCAGGGGTGTTTGCTTGGTTTGCGATCAGATGGCACGGTCTCAGCAAAGTATGTCGGGGATCAAGAATACTATTGCGGTCAGGATGCTGTATCCGAATGGAATGATATTATTGAGATTACTGGTACTAATCTATGTGTATACGGATTGAAAGCAGACGGTACGGTTGTTGCCACAAAGTATACTGGAGATAAAAAGTATTATCACGGGCAGGATCAAGTATCCGAATGGAAAGATATTGTTGCAGTTGCAGGAGCCAGGGGACTTACGTTCGGCTTGAAAATGGATGGCACGGTTGTCACGACAAAGTATATCGGGGATCCAACAGAGTTATGCGGCCAAGATGCCGTAGCTGAATGGAGAGATATTATTGCAATTGCGGCTTCTAGCTATAGCACAATAGGGCTGAAAACGGATGGTACTGTCGTCGCAACGAAATATACCGGCAAGTCGACTTTATATTGGGGACAAGATGGTGTATCTGGGTGGAGAGATATTATCGCGATTGATGCTTTCAGATATGGGACGATAGGCTTGAGAGCTGACGGTACAGCTATCGCCACAAAGTTTACCGGGGATAAAAGGTTTTATACAGGAGCTGACCAAATATCCGACTGGAAAGATATTGTCTCAATTGTGGGCGGAAACGGCATTTTGGTCGGGTTGAAATCCGATGGAACGGTTGTTGCCACAAAGTATACAGGAGATAAAGAGCATTATCATGGGCAAGATCAAGTGTCTGAATGGAAGGACATAATCAAAGTGACCGTGCTCGGGGATTGTACGATAGGGTTGAAAGTGGACGGCACGGTTGTTGCGACAAAGTATACCGGGGATCAAGAATACTATTGCGGGCAGGGTCAAGTATCCGAATGGGAAGGCATTGTAGCAATTGGCTGCGAAGCTGGGCGTACGTTTGGTTTGAAAATGGATGGTACAGTCGTTGCAACAAAATACATCGGAGATCCGGCATGGCTTAAAGAATTGAATGATGTGGACGGCTGGCAATTGTTTGATAGTTTTGAAGAATTAGAGGCCGCGAACGAAAGAATTGAGGAAAGCATCAATTTGCGCAAGGAACAGGCAAAAGAATTAATGCGCAAAAAAGCTGAGGAAGCTAAACGGCAAGCCGCTGAACTCCGACGTCGAGAAGAAGCTGCCGCTGCGGCTTTGCGCGCGCAAAAGCGCGAGGAGTGTTCCAAACAGCTTGCAGCCTCCGAGCAACACAAACAATCTGCCGAAACCGAACTTGCAAATCTGAAGGGTCTGTTTTCCGGAAAGCGGCGCAGGGAACTGCAGGAAACGATCGAACACAACGAAAAAGAGATTATTCGACTGCAAGCTGAATTAAAACAATTACAAGAATGAGAGCTTCGAGGGGACAATATGGCAACTCTGAAATGCAAAATGTGCGGCGGGGATATTGAACTGTCCGCAGATAAGACGTTCGGGACGTGCGATTCGTGCGGCAGCACGATGACCTTCCCGAAGGTGGATGACGAGCAGCGGGCGGAATTTTTAATCACAAGGGATTGAAAAACGGAGGATTATCATTATGGCAACCAAATTACAATGCGAAATCTGCGGCGGGCGGTTAATCGGCAAAGCAGGAGGTGTTTTTGAGTGTGATTCCTGCGGCATGGAATATGACACTTCATGGGTCAAAGAGAAGATTCAGGAAATCAGGGGCACGGTCAAGGTCGAAGGCACGGTCGAGGTCACCGGAACTGTACAGATGGATACCTCTGCAAATAGAGATGCTCTCTTGAAGCGAGCATTTATGATGCTTGAAGAAGGCAACTGGGAGAAAGCGGATGAGCGTCTTGAACAGGTATTAAATATTGATCCCGAGTGCGGAGAAGCTTATCTTGGCAAGTTAATGGTGGAATTGAAAATCAAAGCATTCGAAGAATTGAAGAACCAACCGCAACCATTCGATATTCGTAGTAATTATCAAAAAGCGATGCGCTTTGGTGACACAGCACTGAAAACGAAATTGTCCAATATCTGCGAGCTTTACAAAACAGCACATAAAGAAGTTTTTCTTTTCACGTTTCCGGGCAACCAAAACTGCAAGATTGCGTCCATCTTGCTAGAAAAATCAGGTGTGTCTTTTGCGACGATGGATGCAAATACGGAGAAGGAGCTGGTCGAGAAGTATGGCATCAGACAAGTACCGACACTCATTTTCCTTACAGATGGCGGTTTTGAAAAGTATTGTGGGGTCAGCGATATCAAGGTCTGGCTGATACGTAAAAACGTATAAACAGAAGTGTTTAACGCCAACTGTTTTTACGGCAGAGACATAAAGTAGCATTGCATCACGAGTGGTAGAGGGGCTAATAAATGTTCGCAATCAACAACATAGAAGGAATTGAAAGACAAGAGCAAATGATAGAGGGAAATCACATTATCCTCTTTTTGCTGATAAAACCATCGGATTTAGATGCAGAGAAATATTTTAGACAGTACCATTATCTAAACTGTAAATCAGATAAGTACTGTTCGATTTATCTTATTGGTTATTCGGATAAATTCGATGATAAGAGGTATTCAGACGCTGTAACCGTTGGAGAAATCAATCTTGGAAATGAAATACAGTATAGTGATACATGCTTTATTGATGCTTGTGATAACATGAAAAAACGTCTAAAGCATTGGTCATACTCAGGAGAGCCGGAACTGATTGTTCTGCAAAATTCTTCTGTTGATAATCCGCGTAGTCAATTGGACTTTTCCAATTATGTCTATATAGATATTAATTATGGCATAGAAAAGGGGTACTTAGATAGTTTTCCTCGATTTATGGAGCGGTTATTAGAGGCGGCTAAACAAGAAGTGACAGCAAAAGAAGCTGTAACATCGGCAAATCGAAAACGAATGAAGGCAAGAAACATTATTGAGTTTGCACTTGAACAAGATGAAAAACTCCCCAAGCCACTTAAGAAAGTGCTTGCGGACAAAACGTTTTATAAATCTTACAGAGGTTAATATTGTTTGGAGGAATCTAATTATGGCACACATTGCAGAAGTAATCAAGTACGAAGGCGACAACAGCACATTTGTATGGAAGCATCCCTGCGAGGACTTTAACCTCGGCTCGCAGCTCATCGTGCATGAGAGTCAGGAAGCGGTCTTTATGCTGAACGGACAGGCGCTCGACTTGTTCGGACCGGGGCGCTACACGCTCGAAACGCAGAACATTCCGCTGATCGGCAAGGCGCTGAAGACGGCGACCGGCGGCGTATCGCCGTTCCATTGCGAGGTCTATTTCATCAACAAGACCGTTCAGATGGCGCTGAAGTGGGGCACGCCGGACAAGGTGCGTTTCATCGATCCGCTGACCGGCGTGCCGCTCGAGCTCGGCGCAAGCGGCGAAATGAACCTTGCGGTCGAGGATTCGAGAAAGCTTCTTGTGAAGCTCGTCGGCACGATGCGCGGGATCGCGTGGGAGGACGCGGCGGGCTTTACGAAGTCGCTGAGAGACTCGTTCCGTCCGATGATCACGAGCGCAGTCAAGGCAAACCTCGGTGCGGTCATCAAGGACAACGCGATCGACATCCTCGAGGTCGACGAAAAGCTCGAATTGATCTCCTCGGTGCTCGGCGGCAAGATCCGCGAGGGCTTCGACGAATACGGCCTTGCCGTGCCGAATTTCTACGTGACGAGCATCGTCCTGCCGGAGGATGATCCGAACTTCAAACGCATCCGCGAATTGCACACGATCGTACTGCAGACGCGCGTGATCCAGGCGGAAGCGACGGTCAAGACCGCGGCGGCGCAGAGCCAGGCGCAGTACCGCACCGCCGAGGAACAGAGCAAGGCGGCGATCGAAGCGGCGCGCAGAGAAGCCGAACTGCAGCGTCAAATGACCGAGACCGAAGTCGCCAAGCGCGAAGCGGAGCGCAAGATCATCGCGGCGCAGGCGGAGGCGCAGGCGGCGCGCATGCAGGGAATGACCGAAGCCGAGATCATGGCGGCCAAGGGCTACAACCAGAAGGACGTCCTGCAGGCGGAAGTGCAGAAGGCGTACGCCGAAGGCATCGGCAACATGGGACCGGACGTTGTGAACGGCGGTGGCGGCGGTTCGAGTATGATGAGCGATATTATGGGGATTGGCGTCGGCATGGCGGCGGCGGGCACGATCATGCCGCAGATCGGCAATATGTTCGGCAATATGCAGCCCGAAAAGCCCGCAGCGCCCGCACAGCCCGCGACGCCGCAGGACGATATGGCGGCGTTCAAGGCGAAGGTTGAAAAGCTTTCGATGATGAAGGACGCAGGGCTTCTGACCGACGAGGAGTTCGCTCAGATGAAGGCGGACCTTCTGAAGAGCATTCTGTAAGGAGGGCGCGACCGTGAAAAAGGCATTCCGGTTTTATCTGATCGCATGGGCGATCCTGTTCGTGATCTTCAACGTCGTCGTGATCGTGTTGCCGAAGGAGACAACGATCGCGGGCGTCACCGTTACCAAGCTCGGCGGGCTTTCGTGGATTACGCTGATCCTGTTTGAGCTTTGCTTTGTCGGGCATCTCATCTGCACGTGGATCGCGCTCAAGCAGAACAAGCTGTCCGGCACGTTCTACCGCCTGCCGCTGATCCGGCTGTCCTACGCCTGCGTGATCGTCACGCTCGTGCTCGGCTGCCTTGCGATGGCGATCCCGAATCTGCCTTCGTGGGTCCCGCTGATTGTCGCGCTGCTTGTGATGGCGATCTACGTGTTCTCGATCCTGAAAGCGGCGGCCGCGGCGGAGATCGTGGAAAGCATCGACGAAAAGGTGCAGGCAAAGACGGCGTTTATCAAGACGCTGACCGTCGATGCGCAGACGCTGCTGTCCCGCGCCAAGAGCGAACCCGTCAAGACCGTCTGCAAAAAGGTCTTTGAAGCCGTGCGCTATTCCGACCCGATGAGCGCCGATGCGCTTTCCGACGTCGAATCCCGCATCCGCACCGAGTTTGACTGCTTCACCGACGCGGTCATTTCGGACGACGCGGAAGCCGCAACCGCTTCCGCGGACGAACTTCTGACGCTGATCAAAGAGCGCAGCAGCCGGAGCAAGGCGGCAAAGTGAGAGCACAGCAATTATTATATGTATTATGATATTGTGGCATAGATCAAAAAAGGTTTTAGGAGGATAATATGAAACGAATTGTTTGCGAGATGTGCGGTAGTTCAGATGTTATCAAGCAAGATGGGCTATTTGTCTGTCAATCATGTTGGACCAAATATTCCGTAGAAGAAGCAAAAAAGATGATGATTGAGGGAACGGTACGAGTCGATAATTCGCATTTAATAGAGAATTATCTTGAAATGGCT
>ONMC01000090.1 GCA_900318745.1 uncultured Eubacteriales bacterium | reverse complement strand
TTTCCGCGCTCCCGAATTCCCTGCTCGTCGATGACAACGATTTCGTCGGCGTTTCGGACAGTCGACAATCGATGTGCGATGATCAGCGTGGTACGCCCGACAGTCAACTCATCGAAACTCTTTTGAATATCGTATTCCGTCACGGTATCGAGTGCGCTGGTTGCTTCATCAAGGATCAGGATGCGGGGATTCTTGAGAAACAGGCGAGCGATCGAAATGCGCTGCTTCTGTCCGCCGGACAGTTTAACGCCGCGTTCGCCGACTTCACTTTGATATTGATCGGGGAACTGCATGATCTCATCGTGGATATGGGCGCGGATTGCTGCCTGCACGACTTCTTCATCCGTTGCGTCAAGGCGACCGTAACGGATGTTTTCGAGGATCGAACCGGCAAACAGAAAGACATCCTGCTGTACAATGCCGATGTTTCTGCGCAGGGATTCCTGCTTGAATTCGCGGATATCCGTGCCGTCGACACAGATGCTACCTTCATTGACGTCATAGAAGCGCATGATCAGATGACAGAGTGTTGTTTTTCCGCCTCCGGAAGGTCCGACCAAAGCAAGCGTTTTTCCGGGTTCAATTGTAAGGTCGATATGAGACAGGACCGGATGACCCGGAACATAAGAGAATCCGACGTCTTTCAGATCGATGCGTCCTTCGGCGTGCACAAGTTCTTTTGCATCGGGTCGGTCGACAAGTTCGCTTTCGGTATCCATGATCTCGAGAAATCGCGTGAACCCGGCCATGCCCATCATATACTGCTCAAAGAACGCTGCAAATCGCTTTAAGGGCGATGTAAATGCCGATACATAAAGCATGAATGTAATAAACGTAAGCGAGCTGAAACCGGTTCTGCGAATGATCAGAACGCCGCCAACCGTCAGCACGATCACGTTGAACAGCGCAATAAAGAATTCCGTTCCGCTGTTAAACAATGCCATGGTCTGATAATAACGGACTTTTGCGTGCAGGAACGCATTGTTGCCCGCTTCGAACTTTTTGATTTCGTACTTTTCATTCGCGAATGCTTTTGCCACACGTGCTCCGGAGATCGATGATTCGATCCCTGCATTGATATTCGCCATTTGTTCTTTCACGGATTTGCTGGTGGACTTCATCGAAAAGCGCGTTTTCATCACGAAGAACAAACACAGCGGCATCAAAAGCAGCATCGCAAGAGCGATCCGCCATTCGATGAAGAACATCGCGACAAAAGCGCCGATAATCGTCAGCGCAGAGATCAGAAGATCTTCCGGTCCGTGATGCGCAAGCTCAGATATTTCAAACAAATCCGTCGTAGCGCGCGACAGCAATTTGCCGGTACGCGTCTTGTCGTAAAAACTGAACGGCAGCGTTTGAATGTGTGAGAAGATATCCCGGCGCATGTCGGCTTCGATGCGGACGCCGAGCATATGTCCCCAGTAATTGACGATATAAAGCATTGCGGCGCGAAGTACATAGGCAAGAAAGATGGCCGCGATCATAATGACGAACAGCAGAACAAGATGCTGACTTGCGTTTGTTTCGATCGAAGGAAACAGCTTTTTTGTCAGATAATTTGTCAAAAGCGGAAACGCAATGTCAACGCCCGCGACGAGCGTGGCGCAGCTGATGTCGAGCAAAAACAGACCGAGGTGCGGTCGATAATACCGAGCGAAACGTTTGATCTTATCCATGCATCCATCTTACATGATTCCGATCGGTTTGTCCATACGGCAAAACAAGAATACGAGCGAATCGCATCGCATAAGGTGAACAAAAGGAAATTCGGGAGGTCTTTATGGACAAAACAGCTCTTTATCGGGATATGATGGAACGCACGAACGGAGATATCTACTTCGGCGTTGTCGGACCGGTTCGTACCGGAAAATCGACGTTTATCAAGCGATTTGCAGAATTGTTCATGATTCCGAACCTAAGTGATGACGAGACAAAAAAGCGATTGATTGATGAACTCCCGCAGAGCGGCAACGGAAAGAGCATTATGACGACACAGCCGAAGTTTGTGCCGAATGAGGCGGTCGAAATCACCTTCGATGAAACGGCAAAGGCCAGGATCCGCATGATCGACTGCGTGGGATTCATGGTACCGGGCGCGATCGGTTCCGAGGAGGACGGTGAAACGCGTATGGTGACGACTCCGTGGTTCGATCACGATATTCCGTTTGAACAGGCGGCGGAATACGGAACGAAAAAGGTGATCGAAGAACACTCTACGGTTGGGATCGTTGTTTTAACGGACGGATCGTTCACCGGGATCGAACGCGAACAATACAAAGACGCGGAAGCAAAATGCATGGCATCAGTGCAGAGTACGGGCAAACCATATGTCGTTTTGATCAATTCTTCCGATCCGAACGGGGATGCGGCACAGAAAGCGGCTGATGAATTCGCACAGATGTACGGGATCCATCCGATGACGATCGATCTTCTGCACTTATCGGAACGTTCTTTGATCTCTTTGATCTCCGAGATCCTGTATGCGTTTCCGCTGAAGAAACTGGAGCTGAATGCACCGAGCTTTTTCCTCGCACTGCCGAAAGATCATCCCCTGATCGTGAATTTAACGGAAACCTTGAGAAAAAGCCTCGCGGATGTACATTGTATTCGAGACGTGAAACAAGCGGTCGATATGCTTTCTGAAATCGAGACATTTGACTCGGTAACCGTACAAAGCATGTTGCTCGGAGCAGGCAGTGCCGTGATCAGTATTCAGCCGCATGAGGGTGTGTTTTATTCGATCTTAAGCGATGCTTGCAATACGTCCATTCATAACGATTATGAACTGATGTCGGCAATAACGGATTTTGTTACGGCAAAACGGGCGTACGACAGATTATCAGACGCACTGAACCAGGCAGAAAGAATCGGATACGGGATCGTGGATCCCGATCCGGAGCAGATCGAGATCGAACAGCCGGAGGTCTTTCGATCCGGCGGCAAATTCGGCGTAAAGATGAAAGCAAAAGCGAATACCCTGCATCTGATTCGTGTTGATCTGGAAAGCGAGATCCAGCCGATGATCGGTTCGGAACAGCAGTGCTCTGATTTTTTGAACTATCTGAAGCAAGAAAACGGAGGAGAGGACGGGTATCTCGATACGACGATTTTCGGAAAATCGATACAGGATCTGATCAACGAGAGTTTTCAGTCAAAGAGAAGCGCGATCGACGAACAAGTGCAAATAAAACTGCAGGGTGCTATTCAAAAGATTGCAAACGACGGATGCAACGGTATGATCTGTATCATGCTGTGAAGATCGGGGAAAATAAGCTCGGTGAAAAAACCGAGCTATTTTTACGGAGGCAGCTATGCGAACTGATCTGGCAAAAGAATCCGGAATTCCGGAACGGAATCTGAAAGGAATATCAAAATACGTAAAACATGAAGCAGGAGCAGAGATCCTTCTGATTGATGTAGAAACGAAAGAAGCGGCTGAGAAACTGGACAAGCCGATCGGAAGATACATTACCGTCACGTCAAGCATGGAATCCATGATGGATCGGGATGCGCGGATGACGCTTTCGAAGATTGTTTCGAGAGAACTTCGTACGCTGGTACAAAATTCGCAGAACACGCTCGTCGTCGGTCTCGGAAACCGGTATATCGCGGCAGACGCTCTGGGAACCAAAACGGCGGAGTATGTATTTGTGACAAGGCATGTTTTGAAGCATATGAAAGGTGTACTGCCGCAGCGCACGCCGTCCGTATCCGCATTTTGTTCGAATGTACTCGGGATGACCGGCATGGAAACCGTTGAAGTCGTATCGGCATTGACGAAAGAGATTGCGCCGGACGTCGTGATTCTGATCGATTCGCTTGCTGCTTCCAGGGTTGAGCATCTCGGCTGTGTCATCCAGTGCAACGACAGCGGCATCGCACCGGGCGCGGGCGTGGGAAACTTTCAGACGATCCTATCGAAGGAATCGCTCGGTGTTCCCGTGATCGCAGTGGGCGTGCCGCTTGTGGTGGGGATCGAGAGCATTCTCGGAAAAACGCGAAGCAGTTGCGATGCATCTGTGAAAAACATGATCGTAACGCCGAAAGAAATCGACATGATGGTGAAGGACGCTTCCCGCGTGCTTTCGGATGCGATCAATCTGATGCTGTTCGGTGATACGTACAATGAAATCGAAAAATTATTGAGATAAATACCTGCACTCCGCATACGATATAGCGGAGGTGCGAGATGAAGCGTACATACAAAAAGCATCTTAAAAGAAGAACCAAACGGTCTTCTGTCCTGTCTTCCGTTTTCCTTGCCGTATCATGGCTGATCGCATTTTTGACTGTGATTCTATGCGGACATGCCGTGCTGGAACAATCGCAGATACCCGAAGCCGCAGCGCTGCAGTCCTCGCAAGTATTTGCCGTTCGCGAACCTTCCGGTATCGATGCGACCTTCCGAAAGATCAAAGCAATCAATTCTCTTCGTTCAAAAGAACCGACGATCCTGATCTATCACACGCATACGACGGAAGCCTATTTTCCGACTGTGCAGAATCCTTATAAAGAAGCAGGCAAATGGCGAACAAATGATAATACGAAGAATGTTGTCAAAGTTGGCGAAGCATTAAAGGAAATTTTGGAGCGGGAATACGGATTCTGCGTGATCCATGACATGACGAATCATGAACCGCCGAAGCTTGCGACGTCTTACGACCGAAGCCTTGTCACGATGCAAAAATATCACGAAATGTATCCGTCAATTCGTTTGTTTATCGATCTGCACAGAGATGCCTATCAGGATCCGACAGCACCGGCTGATTATGTTGAAATCAACGGAACGCAAACCGCCCGACTGATGTTCGTAGTTGGCAAGGGAGAAAAGTATTCGGATAAGCCTTATCTTTCATCCAATACGGAACTGACGGAATTTATGACATCGTACTTACAGTCGATCGATCCGAAACTTGCAAGACCGATCAGAGTAAAATCGGGGAGATATAACCAACACGTCGCGCCGAACTGTATCCTCGTTGAAGTCGGGCATAATGCCAACACGCTGGAGCAGGCGATCGCAGCAGCGCCGTATCTTGCCGAAAGCATCGCCTATGCATTCGCATCGTGTTCCGTTGTCGAAACATGGGCGCCGAATTGACAAGCCGGTCCGTGAATGATATACTATTCCCGTCATTTGGAGGAGAAATCATGAGCAAAATGAAGATTGCTGTCGTCGGCGCGACCGGTATGGTCGGCAGAATGTTCCTGCGTGTATTGGAAGAACGTTCCGTCGAGGCCGATTACACATTGTTTGCTTCAAAAAGAAGCGCAGGGGAAACGCTTTTGTTCTTCGGCAAGAATCATACCGTCTGCGAATTGACAGAAGAAAGCTTCAAAGATCAGAATTTCCGGTTTGCACTGTTTTCCGCGGGAGGATCGATCAGCGAACACTTTGCTCCGCTTGCTGCAAAGGAAGGAACGACCGTGATCGATAATTCCAGCTTCTGGCGTATGAATCCGGATGTTCCGCTTGTCGTGCCGGAGGTAAATCCCGACGCGCTCTGTTCCGTTCCACTGAATATAATTGCGAATCCGAACTGTTCCACGATCCAGGCCGTCGTTCCGCTGAAAGCGCTGGATGACGCTTACGGGATCGAACGCATCGTTTATTCGACGTATCAGGCAGTTTCCGGCGCAGGACAAAAGGGGTATCTCGATCTCGAGGAAGGGCTTTGCGGCGCGCTTCCGAAGAAGTTCCCGCATCCGATCGCAAACAACTGCATTCCGCATATCGACGTGTTTCTTCCGAACGGCAACACGAAGGAAGAGCAGAAAATGATCGACGAAACCAGAAAGATACTCTGTCGTCCCGAGCTTCGTGTTACAGCCACTTGCGTGCGCGTTCCGGTTTATCACGGTCACAGCGAAAGCATCAATGTCGAACTGAAAAAGCCGTTTGACGTGAACGGGATCAGACAGCTGTTTGAAAGAACGACCGGCGTTGTCGTGCGGGATGATCCCGAACATAATATCTATCCGATGCCGATCGAAGCGGCAGGAACGGATTCGGTATATGTGGGACGGATCCGCAGAGATGAGTCGGTCGAAAACGGTTTGAATTTCTGGTGTGTTGCGGACAACATTCGCAAAGGTGCGGCAACCAATGCCGTTCAGATCCTGGAGGAATTATTGAGGAGGGGAGACCAATGAGCATTTTTACGGGTTCTGCAGTCGCATTGATCACGCCGTTTCACGACGGCGCAGTCGATTATCAGGCGTTGACAAATCTTGTCGAGCTGCAGATTGCATCCGGTACGGACGCGATCGTTGCGCTCGGCACGACCGGAGAGGCGGCAACGCTTACTTCGGATGAACGGGAGGAAGTCATTCGGTTTATCGTTGAGCGCGTATCCAACCGCATTCCCGTTATCGTTGGTACCGGAAGCAACAATACGGAAGATGCGATCCAGAAGAGCCGGTTTGCGGAAGCGGTCGGTGCGGACGGATTGCTGATCGTAACGCCGTTCTACAACAAAACCACGCAGGAAGGACTTCTTGCGCACTATAGCTCGATTGCGGAACAGGTACGTCTGCCGATCATCATGTATAACGTACCGTCCAGAACGGGACTCAACCTTCTTCCGGAGACCGTGAATAAGCTGGTAAAATCCTGCGAAAACATTGTAGGCATCAAAGAAGCCAGCGGGAATATCGAGCAGATCGTCAAGCTCGCAGCGCTGTGTCCGGAATGCGACATCTATTCGGGCAACGACGACCATCTCTACGGTTGCCAATATCATACCGGAAGTCATGCATCTGATGTGCAAAGCATATTTTGAAGGCGACGTGAACGAAGCAAGACGCCTTCAGCTTGCGTTGCTTCCGCTGCAGCAGGCGGCATTCTGCGAAGTCAACCCGATCCCGATCAAGACCATGATGTCTCTTCTGAAGCTCTGTGATTCGGAGGTTCGTTTGCCGCTGGTCAAGCCTTCGCTCGAGCATTTCGAGCTGATGGAAACGACGCTGAGAGAAAACGGGATGTTGTAATGATGAAACGTGTGATCATCAACGGCGTCGGGGGACAGATGGGGCGCGCGCTTGTACAGTCGCTCTCGGAACAGAAAGACGAATGGGAAATTGCAGCCGGCATCGACCCGTTTTGCACGGAAAAACTACCGTTTCCGCTTTATGCTGATACCGACGAATTGAATACGGATGCAGACGTCGTGATCGACTTTTCGGTTCCGGCTGCAACCGAGCGGATCCTTGATTTCTGCATTGCACATCGGATGCCGATCGTCATCTGTACGACAGCGTTATCTGATGAACTGATCCGAAAGATCAGCGACGCAAGCAAACAGATCCCGATTTTTCGGTCCGGCAATATGTCTCTCGGCGTGAATCTGATGCGAAAACTGATCGCAGATGCACATAAAACGCTCGGGGAAGCGTTTGACATCGAGATCATTGAGACACATCACAACCGAAAGAAAGACGCGCCGAGCGGAACGGCCCTCATGCTCGCGGAAGCGATAAAAGACGTCGATGATACGGATCATCCGTACGTTTACGGCAGAAGCGAAAAAGACCGCAAGAGATCGGCAGGCGAGATCGGATTTCACAGCATTCGCGGCGGCACGGTCGTCGGAGAACACGAAGTACGCTTTCTTGGAACCGATGAAGAACTCTCAATCCTGCATCGTGCCACTTCGAAACGCGTGTTTGCAACGGGAGCGATCAAAGCCGCATCGTTTCTGACGGAGCAGCCGAACGGATTATACTCGATGGACGATCTTGTTGCAAAGATCACAGAATAACATAACAACAACCGGAAGAGCGGGCGATTCGCCTGCTCTTCTTGCGTTTGGAAGCACCTTGTGATATGATATATTTGTAATAATATAAATTGAGGCAATTATGAAACCGTTTGTTCACCTTCATGTCCATACGCAATACAGCCTTTTAGACGGAGCATCGCGCATTCATGAGCTTGTGAAGTGTGCAAAAGCACTCGGGCAAAGCGCAATCGCAATCACGGATCACGGTGTGATGTACGGTGTGATCGATTTTTACCGTGCATGCAAGGCGGAAGGAATCAAACCGATCCTCGGTATCGAAACGTATGTCACCAAGGGGCAATACAACGCATCCGACGTGCGCGAGCGGGATTATGCACATTTGATCCTGCTTGCAAAGAATCAGACCGGATATCAGAACCTGATGTATCTTTCCTCGGAAGCGTTTATTCACGGATTCTATTATAAACCGCGAATCGATTACGATTTGCTGGAGTCGCATTGCGAAGGCCTGATTTGCCTTTCCGCCTGTCTTGCCGGCGATATCCCACAGGCATTTCTTCGCGGCGAAGATGAAAAGGCGTATCAGATCGCCAAACGTCTCCAAGGCATGTTCGGAGAGGACTTCTATATCGAACTGCAGAACCACGGGATCGAGGAACAGCAGCGCGTTTTGCCGAAGCTGAGGCGCCTTGCGAAAGACCTCGGTATTCAGACGGTCGCAACGAACGATATTCACTATGTCAATAAAGACGATGCCGAAGCGCAGGACGTTCTTCTTTGCATACAGACGCAGCGGTTTGTCGACGAGCCGGATCGTATGCGCATGGAAGCGGAAGAGTTTTATGTGAAATCCTACGACGAAATGCTTGAGATGCTTCCGGACGATGCGGACGCGTTGGATCGTACCAACGAGATCGCCGATAAGTGCGATGTCACGATCGAATTCGGTGTACGTAGACTGCCTCATTTTACCGCACCGGACGGAATGGACAACAGCACCTATCTTCGCAAGCTTTGCAGCGAAGGAATGCAGAGAAAAATGCCCAATGCCGGCAGGGAAGCCGTCGAGCGATTGGAATATGAACTTTCCGTCGTGGAACGAATGGGATTTGTCGATTATTATCTGATCGTCTGGGATTTCATTCATTATGCGAAAACGCACGGCATCATGGTCGGTCCCGGTCGCGGAAGCGGCGCGGCATCGCTTGCGGCATACTTTCTCGATATAACGGACGTCGATCCTCTGAAATATAATCTGCTGTTCGAACGCTTTCTGAATCCCGAACGCGTTTCGATGCCGGATTTCGACGTTGACTTCTGTTATGAGCGCCGTCAGGAGGTCATCGACTATGTTGGTGAGAAGTACGGAGAAGGGCATGTGGCGCAAATCATTACATTCGGAACGATGGCGGCGCGCGCGGTGGTTCGCGATGTGGCGCGTGTACTTCGCGTACCATATGCGGATGCAGATCGGCTTGCCAAGCTGATTCCGAGTGTTTTGAAGATCACGCTTCATGAAGCGATCGAAATGAACGCTGAGCTCAAATCGCTTTACGACAGCGACGAGACGATGAAAAAAGTGCTCGATCTCTCCATGAAGCTCGAGGGATTGCCGCGTCACAGCTCAACCCATGCGGCCGGCGTCGTCATTTCGGGAGTACCGCTTGCAACAGTCGTACCGCTGACGAGCAACGACGGCGCGTTGACGACTCAATTCCCGATGACGACGCTCGAAGAACTGGGACTCCTGAAAATGGACTTTCTCGGTCTTCGCACGCTGACGATCATTCGGGACACGCTTGCGTTCATCAAAAGCGAAGGGAAACCCGTTCCGGATTTCTCGAAGAACGATTTCGAGGATCCGAACGTCTGGAAGATGATTGCATCGGGCGATACGGATACCGTATTCCAGCTTGAATCCGGCGGAATGCGTCAGTTTATGATGCAGCTGAAACCGGACTGCTTTGAAGATCTGATTGCAGGGATATCCCTTTATCGACCGGGTCCGATGGAGCAGATCCCGCGCTATATCAAAGGCAAACACGAAGGCAATATCGTGTATGCACATCCGCTGCTCGAGCCGATCCTGAAAAAGACGTACGGATGTATGGTCTATCAGGAACAGGTCATGGAGATCGTGCGTTCGCTCGCCGGATACAGCTACGGAAGAAGCGATCTCGTTCGCCGCGCCATGTCAAAAAAGAAACATGACGTAATGGCGAAGGAACGGACG
>ONMC01000052.1 GCA_900318745.1 uncultured Eubacteriales bacterium | reverse complement strand
GGTCTCGGGACTCGTCACCGGCATTCTGCTCGGGATCTGCGCACGCGCCACGTTTTACGGGCTTGAACGTTATGAAAGGAGACGCGGCGCATGAAACGCATCGTATCCGTTTTACTGATCCTGTTTCTGCTGCTCGGCTGCACCGTTGAGACCGTTTCCTCTGCAGTCGACTTTGCGTGCGACACGGTGGTCACGATCCGCGCATATACCGATCAAAGGACCGTAGATGATGCGATGCGGCTGATCCGCGACTATGAGCGCGTGCTCAGCAAGACCGTTCAGGGAAGCGACGTCTGGAATCTGAACCACGCAAACGGCGAACCCGTTACGGTCGATCCGGAAACGGCACAGCTTCTGCAACTTTGTCAAGAGATCGGCGAACGCAGCGAAGGCGCGTTCGACGTGACGATCGCACCGTTGTCCGCACTTTGGGACTTTACGGCGGAGCAGCCCTCCTTGCCGGATGCAAAACGGCTTTCCGAAGCGGCGACAGCCGTGGACTGGCGAAACATTTCGATTGACGGGAACACGGTCACGCTCCGAAACGGTGCACAGATCGATCTCGGCGGGATCGCAAAGGGTTATATCGCGGATCGCGTTGCGGCATTTCTGAAGGATCGCGGCGTGAGATGCGCCTGCATCAACATGGGCGGAAACGTCGTCGTATTCGGCGGCAAGCCGGACGGTTCTGCTTGGACGATCGGAATCCGGGATCCGCAAGGCACGGCGGAGCAGAGCGAAGAAATCCTGTCGCTGAAAGACGGCGCGGTCGTGACGAGCGGCAATTACGAGCGCTTCTTCGAACTGGACGGCGTGCGCTATCACCACATTCTCGATCCGAAAACCGGTATGCCGGTTGACAACGGCGTCGCATCGGTCACGATCGAAGCGGACTGCTCTGCGCTTGCTGACGCGCTGTCCACCGCGTGCTTCGTGCTCGGACCAGAGGCGAGCAAATCGATCGTGACGCATTACGACGTTCGCGCGATCTTTCTTATGACCGATGACACGCGCGTCGAACTGCCGTAAGTACAACATAAAAACGGGCACAAAAGCCCGTTTTTTCATGATGTGTTTTATCCGCGCGGGACGATCGACTCGATACGCTGCGAACTGGTGTACAGCCCCTGTAGGTGGTTTCGGAACTTCGCGATCAGCGTGCCGCGATAGCGTCCGGCGATGGTGGTGGAATGGATCACGGTATTGTCGCCGAGATAGACCATGATGTGACCGATCTTTGTGCGGCGTTCGTTCAGAAGCAGCACAAGGTCTCCGCGCTGCAGCTGTGCAAGCGTTTCCTTATCCTTTCCATGTACGCCGGTGTCGGTGAATGTGATCGTATGCGTCGGGCTGTACACGGCTTCCTGATGACCGAACGCCGTCGCCGTGATCTCGATCGGGATCATTGAGCGATTCTTAAAGCGGTCATAATCGAACGCGCGAAGCACCCAGTTGACGATGCCGGAACAGTCGTATGACGCATCGCCGACGCGCTTGCCGTTGCTGTACGGCGTGCCGAGACGGTCATAGATCATTGTGATCATGATCTCGATGAAGTGCGCCTTCTCGTCGTATACATGCGGATAGATCCGTCGTGCACAATCGAACTCGCTCTGCATGATCGGATCGATCTCGACTTCGGTCACGACGCCTTTGCGTACCGTCAGCATCAGATTCTCGCCGAGATACAGTCCGCAGTCGGTCACATCGCCGGAATAATCCCCGTGCACCACGACTTCAACGTCCGGCACGATCGCGTCGCCTTTGCCGTCTGTATTGCAGAAGAAGAGGATATCGCCCGGATCGACGTCTTCATAGTGATCGACGTATGCCCACTCAGTTTCGTTTCCGTTTGCCGTCACATGCAGACCGGAACTGTTGAACAGCTTGAACAGCAGGGAATTATAAACGCTGTCGCGATACAGCCCCTGCGGATACAGCTGCGCATTGTCGAGCGGCTTTTGATAGAAGCGGTAGTATCCTTCATTGAAGTGCAGCCCGTTTGCACCGAGCAGCGAGTAAATAAACTCTGCGGAATTCTCATACGGCTGATCAATGTACGCTTCCGCGATCACAGGCAGTTCGTCGCGATCAAAGCTGTCGTCCGACGTTTCACACGATTGGTGCAGATAATAGTCGAAGGTTTCGCGGTCGATAAACTGAATCTGTCCGAGTTCGACATAACCGGTCTTTCCGGCCGGCGTCAGGATCGCGGCATAGCTGTCGTCCACGCCGAGCACGCGTACGACCTCGTAGTCCGCATGCGCGATGATCGGGGCATCCACCGTGCGTCCGCTGTAGATAAGACCGCGCGGGCGAACGAGCATCGCATAGGAGCTCTCCGGCTCCTTCAGCAGTGAAACGGACGTATAGCGTGCCGAAAGATACCCTTCGCCGTCCGCGCCGATCGCGCGAACATGGTAGAACGTGCCGGATTTCGTTTCGACCTGGTCGAGCACCCACCATTCATACAAATACACGGCGTCGGAACGAAGGAACGGATACGTGCGTTCCGCACCCGATGCGGCTTCTTCAAGCAATGCGGGATTCTTTCCGCGGGAGGAAACCAGCTGCCAGCTTTCGGTGCCGAACATCAGCGCTTCGCGCTTTTGTTCCTCAAGCTTCGCATCGAACGGAACGGGCGTCGGCGAAGGCGTCGGCGTCGGTTCGGGCGTCGGCGTCGGCTCGGGCGTCGCGGTCGGAACCGGGATCGGTGTGTTCTGCGCGGCGGGAGTGGAAACGACCACGATCGGCTCCTCTTCGGTGGGGACCGGCGTGGTTTCGGGAACCGGCGTCGAAAGATCCGGCTGCTGCACCCCCGTGCAGGCGATCGTTAAAAACAGTAATAACAGAAAAGCGACATATTTCCTCATAATACCAACAGTTTACCTTTGAAGCCGAAAAAAGTCAACCGTGATCGCTGTTTTCCGCATTTGCTTTACAAAACGTTTGCAATCGTGTACAATACCGGCACGGAGGCGTATATGAAACAGGAACACATCGATCGTATCAACGAATTGGCAAGAAAAGCAAAGACGGACGGTTTGACACCGGAGGAGACGGAGGAGCGCGATGCGCTGCGAAAGGCGTATATCGCGGATTTCCGTTCATCGCTGCAGTCGCATCTGGACAACACCTACATCGTCGATCGGCACGGCAATAAAACGAAATTGCAGAAAAAGCGCTGAACAGCGCTTTTTGTTTTATAAAGAAGATCCTCCGTCGAAACGGAGGATCCGTGTTGAAACGCCGGCGTATGTCGTTTGCGACATGTTGCAGACGCCGTTTTTTAAAACTCGGGCGGGGGAACGAGGTCGTCTCCGCGCATCGCGGCTTCGCGTGCTCTGCGCTTTGCTTCCGCGGCTTCGGCTTCCTTTTTGCGCTGTTCCTCGATCTGCTCGCGGATCTTTGCTTCGATCTCGTTGCAGACCTCGGGGTTGTCCTTCAGGAACAGGCGCGCATTTTCGCGACCCTGCGCCATGCGCATCTCGCCGTAGGAGAACCAGGAGCCGGACTTGATGATGATGCGGCGGTCGATCGCCATGTCGAGAATGCTGCCTTCTTTGGAAATGCCCTCGCCGTAAAGCATATCGAACTCCGCCATGCGGAAGGGCGGCGCGACCTTGTTTTTGACGATCTTGACGCGCGTGCGCGAGCCAACCGCCTCGTTGCCGTTTTTCAGCGTTTCGATACGGCGAACGTCCATGCGCACGGAAGCATAGAACTTCAGCGCCTTGCCGCCGGTGGTCGTCTCGGGATTGCCGAACATGACGCCGACCTTTTCACGAAGCTGATTGATGAAGATCACGACGGTGTTGGTCTTTGCCACGCAGCCGGTGAGCTTTCTCAGCGCCTGCGACATCAGACGTGCCTGCAGACCCACGTGCGAGTCGCCCATATCGCCTTCGAGTTCGGCTTTCGGAACGAGCGCGGCAACGGAGTCGATGACGATCACGTCGATTGCGCCGGATCGGGCAAGCGCTTCCGCAATATCAAGCGCCTGTTCGCCGGTGTCCGGCTGTGAGACGTACAGATCGTCGATGACGACGCCGAGATGCTCTGCATAGACGGGGTCGAGCGCATGCTCCGCATCGATAAACGCGGCGGTTCCGCCCATCTTCTGCGCCTGCGCAACGATGTGCAGCGCGATCGTGGTTTTACCGCTGGATTCCGGTCCGAAGATCTCGATCACACGTCCGCGCGGCACGCCGCCGACGCCGAGCGCGAGGTCCAGATCAAGGCATCCGGTGGGGATCACGGAAACGGGTACGCGTGACGCATCGCCGAGCTTCATGATCGCACCCTTGCCGAAGTTCTTTTCGATTTGGCTCAACGCGATTTCCAATGCTTTTTCTTTTTCCAACATATCGTATTCCTCACTTTCGATCATGCACGTTTATTGTATTATATCATATGTCCGTTATTTCGTACAGATATTTCTTCTCAAAAGGTCGAGCGCATGGAGCATCGCGGAATGCCGGATGCGGTCGCGGTCGCCGAACAGATTCAGACGCTTCACGAGCGTCCCTTCGGCGCATGCGAGCGCGACGAACACCGTGCCGACCGGTTTATCCGGTTCGCCGCCGTCGGGTCCTGCATAGCCGGTCGTTGCCAGTGCAAAATCCGTTCCGGCATGTTTGCGGCAGCCTTCGGCCATCTCTCTCGCGCATTCCTCGGAAACGGCGCCGACCGTGTCGAGCGTTTTCCTGCGCACGCCGAGACGGCGCATCTTTGCGTCGTTCGAGTAGGTCACGTCGCCCTCGATGAAATATGCGGAGCTTCCCGGATAATTGATGAACGCGTCGGCAAGTCGTCCGCCGGTGCAGCTTTCCGCAACCGCCAGAGTTTGTTTCGATTCAATCAGCGCGTCGTGGCAGACCTTTGCAAGCTCGCGTCCGTTCGTGTCATACACGCAGTCGCCGAGCTCGTCTCGGATCGCCGACAAAACGGGGGAGACAAGCGCTTCGCCCTCGGCTTCGGTGAAACACTGTGCCGTCACGCGCAGCGTGACCTCGCCGGTCTTGGCATACGTAGCGATCGTCGGGTTCGTCTGATTCTTGAACAGATCGTCAAGCCGGTATGCGACGTCCGACTCGCCGACGCCGAAAATGCGTACTTCGCGCGAGTAAAGACGGTGACCGCTGCGCTTCAGAAGATACGGCATGGCGTAGTCGCGAAACATCGGAACAAGTTCGCGCGGCGGACCGGGCAGCAGGATCGCCGCCTTGCCGTTTGCTTCCATGATGCAGCCGGGCGCGGTGCCGTTCGGATTCGGCAGAATGATCGCATCGGACGGAAACATCGCCTGCTTTTTGTTGTTCGGCGCGACGGTACGACCCTTTGAAGCAAAATAGGAGACGATGCGTTCCCATTCTTCGCCATACAGCACGAGATCCTTGCCGAGCGCTGCTGCAACGGTCTCCTTGGTGAGGTCGTCGTCCGTCGGACCGAGACCTCCGGAAAAGATCACGCAGTCCGCCCGCGAAAACGCGATGCGCACCGCCTCGGTCAGACGTTTCGGGTTGTCGCCGACGACGATCTGATGATACATATCGATGCCGGACGGCGCGAGCGATTCGGCAATGTACTGTGCGTTCGTGTTCAGGACCTGACCCATCAGAAGCTCGGTCCCGACGCAAATCAGTTCAGCGATCATTGAGATTCAATACTCCTTTGTTTTTTACGATATACTCGACTGCAGAAGCGATCGAAAGCGCCAGCGTGAAGTATACCAGCACTTCGATCAGGATCATCAGGTACGGATTCAGATAACGGAACGGGAACTCGTCATACAGCAGAAGCGCGATGACGATGATGTCCTGAAACGTCGTTTTGAACTTTCCGAGCTTGCCTGCGGCGATCACTACGCCCTTTGCGGCGGCGAGCTGACGCACGCCGGAGATCAGAAACTCACGCGCGATAAACAGGATCGTCAGCACCGGATGCAGAAGCCAGCGCGGATGAGAGGCGTCCTTCAGACATGACAGCATGACGAATGCGGAGACGACCAGCATCTTATCCGCGATCGGATCCATCAGCTTGCCGAAATCGGTCACAACATTGTGCTTCCTTGCATACTTGCCGTCCAGAATGTCCGTGATCGCAGCGGCCAGGAAGAGCATCGCCGCGACCCAGTGCGAGAACGGTGTAAAGCCCGTCCACACGTCAGGCAGCAGCAATGCCGCGATGACGAGCGGGATCAACAGCACACGAAGAACGGTCAGTTTGTTTGCTGGATTCATACGCTTTCTCCGATCATGTCATAGGCGTCCGACTTTGTGAGACGGATCTTCAGATACTGTCCCGGTTCATGACGATAGCTCGGCGCGATGCATACCGTGCCGTCGGCGTCCGGCGCTTCACGGATCGTGCGTCCGTAGGTGCCGTCCATGCCGGTCTCCTCCACGAGCATGTCAAGTTCGCGACCGACCCAGCGTTCGTTCAGCTCAGCGGAAATCTTCTGCTGCTGCTCCATCAGCGCATCGAGACGCGCTTCCTTGACAGCGTCGTCGATCTGATCCGGCATTTCGGCGGCGGCGGTGCCTTCCTCCGGAGAGAATGCAAACGCGCCGACGCGATCGAACGGGTAATCGCGCAGGAACTGCATCAGCTCTTCAAACTGCGCATCCGTTTCGCCGGGGAAGCCGACCATCATCGTGGTGCGCAGCGTAAAGTCCGGATAATGCGTGCGGATGTGATCAAGCACGCTTTGAATGTGCGCCTTGCTCCCGCGGCGATGCATGCGTTTGAGAATCTCGTCATTGCAGTGCTGCAGCGGCATATCAAGATACGGAACAAGCTTTTCGCCCTCCGCGAGCGTGTCCAGGAGCGCGGGCGTAACGGTGTCCGGATATGTATACAGAAGTCGGATCCACCGAAGTCCGTCGATACGGTTCAATTCCTTGAGAAGCGGAATCATGCGCGGTTCGCCGTACAGATCCTTTCCGTAGCCGGATGTATCCTGCGCGATGACCGAAAGCTCGGTCACGCCCATGTCGGCAAGTGCCCTCGCCTCATCGATCAGCTTTTCGGCGGGTACGCTGCAAAGATCTCCGCGGATCAGCGGGATCGCGCAGTAGGAACAGCGATTGTCGCATCCGTCGCCGATTCGAAGATACGCGCGATACGGCGGCGTGACAAGCAGACGTTCCGGCACGATAACGGGGGAGCAGGGAAGAGCCAGCTTTTGTGCGATCAGTCCGGGCAGCTTTTCATATTCGCGCACGCCCAGAAAGAGGTCTACTTCCGGCATTTCCTCCGTCAGCTCTTTGCGGTATCGTTCCGAAAGACAGCCGGTCACGACCAGCAGCCTGCAGCGGCCGGTTTCCTTGTATTGCGCCATCTCAAAGATCGCATCGATCGATTCCTCCTTTGCGGAGGTGATGAACCCGCAGGTATTGACGATCAGCACGTCCGCATCCGCAGGCTCCGCAGTAAACGTATGACCGGCCGCTTTCAGATAGCCCATCATCGTCTGCGTGTCGACTTGATTTTTTGCACATCCGAGCGAGATCACGCCGATGTTCATTCGTTAAAATCCTCCGTAAAATCCGCTTCGTCCGGTTCGACCGGTTCCGACTCGTCGACGGGTGCGCCGCCGCCGAATACGCGATTGTATTCCGCCTGCGTGATCAGCACCTGTCTCGGCTTGCTGCCGTCGAACGGCGAAACGTACTTTTTCTGCTCCATCATGTCAACGAGACGCGCGGCGCGCGCATAGCCGACGCGCAGACGGCGCTGGATCATCGAGATGGATGCCTGTCCGTTTTCCATGACGATGCGGACCGCTTCGCCGAGCAGATCGTCCTCCTGCTTGCCTTCGCCGAAGACGCCGCCCTGCGGACCGCCCTTGGCTTCGTCGTTGATCTCGGAAAGCACGTCCTCGGAGAACTGCGTGTCCGCTTTCTTAAAGCCGGACATCACGCGCTCGACTTCTTCATCCGATACATACGCGCACTGCAGACGCGTGGGCTTGCCGGCGCCGTTCGGGTGGAACAGCATATCGCCGCGTCCCAGAAGCTTTTCGGCGCCGGTCGCATCCAGAATGATGCGCGAATCGATCGCGGAGCTGACCGCGAACGCACAGCGCGAAGGAATGTTCGCCTTGATGAGACCGGTGATGATATCGGCGCTCGGACGTTGCGTTGCGACGATCAGATGGATGCCCGCCGCACGGCCGAGCTGTGCGATCCGGCAGATCGAGTCTTCGACGTCGTCCGGCGCGACCATCATCAGGTCGGCAAGCTCATCGATGATGATAACGAGTTTCGGCAGCTTCTTCGACGGTTCTTCCATCAGGGAATTGTACCGCGTCAGTTCTCTGGCGCCGACCTCGGTAAACTTCTTGTAGCGCATCGTCATTTCGTTGACCGCCCAGCGCAGCGCGCTCGCCGCCTTCTTCGGCTCGGTCACGACCGGGATCATCAGATGCGGCAGCGTGCCGAAGACGGACAGTTCGACCATCTTCGGGTCCACAAGGATCAGCTTGAGATCCTGCGGGGAGGATTTGTAGATCATCGAAATGATCAGATCGTTGATGCACACCGATTTGCCGGAGCCGGTGGAACCTGCGATCAGCATGTGCGGCATCTTGCCGAGATCCGCAACGATGATCTTGCCCGCGATGTCCTTGCCGAGCGCCATCGTGATCGGAGACTTTGCGTTCCGGAATTCATCGCTTTCCACGATGTCACGCAGCAGCACGGTCGCGGCGTCCTTATTCGGTACTTCGATGCCGACGGCGGCTTTGCCGGGAATCGGCGCTTCGATTCGCACACGCGGTGCCGCAAGCGCAAGCGCGATATCGTTGGAGAGCGTTGTGATGCGGTTGACGCGCACGCCGGGCGCGGGCTGCAGCTCATAGCGGGTGACGACCGGACCGACGGAGATATTGATGACCTTTGCGGAAATATTGAAGCTTTGCAGCGTTTCTTCGAGCAGGTGCGCGATCGCCGTCGGATTCTCCGCGCTCTTTGCGAACGTCTCGCGCGGCTTGTTCAGGCAGTCGATGGACGGCGGCTCGTAAGCCGGCGCCTGCGGTGCGGGCGGCACAACGATCGGAAGATCGTCCTCGTCCTGCGGCTCGGACTTTTCGACCGGTTTCTTCACCGGCTCCGCTTTTGATTCGAAAACGGGTTCCGGCGTCGGATCGAAGATCGGTTCCGACGTCTTCTTTGCCGGCTTCCTGGGCGCGACGGGGATCTGCAGTTCGTCCTCTTCATTTTCGTCGAGCAGTTCTTCGCTTGTCTTGGACAGCCGACCGGAGGAAGGCATCAGATCGAAATCGAGCGCAGGCGCAGGAGCGGATGTCGTTTTCTTTTTCGGCTTCGGATCCGCTTCCGGCACGTCGAACAACTCGTCGAACGGGATCTTTTTCTTCTTTTCGGGTACGCGTCTGACGGGCGCGGGACGTTCATCCTCGCCGTCGATCGTCGTTGAAAAGCCCTGCTTCCACGGTTTTTTCTGCCGTGCGGGCGATTCGTCCTCATCTTCATCCTCATACGCGTCGACCAACGCCTGTTCGCGCTCGCTAATCTTTTCCATGACCTTATCTCCGAACGCCTGCGTATAGGCGCGGATCGAAATGCCGGTGCACAGCAGCAGCGCGATCAGAAAGCCGGCGATGATCACGACCCAGCAGAGCAGGTTTCCGCCGAGCACATACAGCAGCGTCGGCAGGATCATGCCGAGCACGCCGCCTCCTCGCGAGAACTGCACGCCCTCGTTCCATGCGACGCCAAACTGTTTGAAGAACTGCGTCACATAGTCGAAGAACCGATAGCCCTGTTCGCCGAATTGGTGCAGGTTCTTAAGCTGCGCGTCCGCGGTCCACATATGGATGGCGCAGAGAATAAACCAGAACGCAAAGATACCGGTTATCAGCGTACCGCGTGCGGGCGACTTTCTGCCGCCGAGGATCAGAAAGAATCCGATGATCACGAGGATCACGGGGACGGCATAGCCGAACAGACCGTGCATGCCCATCAGATACCCGGAAATGATCTTGCCGAGCGGATCGTTCGAGCCGCTGTACAGATACACGGCAAACAGCGCGCCGAGCGCAATGAACACGATGCCGATGATCTCGGCCGCGACGCGCGGGGAACGCTTTTGCTTTGCAGTTTGTTTTTTTGCTGCGGGCTTGGTGCCGGAACGCTTCGCGCCGGAAGACTTGCTTCCGGTGCCGGCAGATTTCTTATTCGCAGCCGTTTTATTTGCCATACATGTTCCTCCGAAAGGATTCCATATAAATTCAGTTTATTATACCCCGAAATCGGCTTTCGTGCAAGTATAAAAAAGAAAGCGCTTGCCGTATGCTTCATATTACGGTATAATGCAAAGAATGATAAACGGAGGAAGACCATGCAGCCGAAG
>ONMC01000195.1 GCA_900318745.1 uncultured Eubacteriales bacterium | reverse complement strand
GAAGGAATGGACCGCGATCAGCTCGTCAAAACGCTGAAAGGAAACACCTGCGGAAACAGCTTTACATCGTGCGCGGATCAGCTTGCGCGCGCAGTTGAACGGGCGGAGGAAGCATAATGGCGCGGATCGGCTATGACATCGGCGGAACAAATCTTGCGGCGGGTGTTCTTGATGATAACAATCAGCTGATTGCAAAGACGTCGCTTCCGTTCCCGCGCGGCAAAGGCATCGCAGCCGTGATCGAAACGTGCAGAACGCTTTTTGACTCGCTTCTCGAAACCGCTTCGCTTTCCGCTGAGGAAATAACCGGGGTCGGCGTTGCGGTTCCGGGCAGTGTCGATCCGGAGAAGGGCGTCGTGATCGATGCGCACAATCTCGGCTTCCATCATACACCGCTTTCCGCGCTTCTGGAAGATGCGCTGCAAAAGCCGATCGCATTGATCAACGATGCGGACGCGGCTGCGCTTGCCGAGCACGGCGTCGGTTCTCTTTCCGGAACACAGACGTCCGTCATGATCACGATCGGTACCGGTATCGGCGGAGGCGTGATCCTGAACGGCAGACTGTTCCGCGGCGGACGCGGAAACGGAACCGAACCGGGACATATGGTGCTTCATAACGGCGGTAGACACTGCACGTGCGGAGTCGACGGATGTGCCGAAACATATTGTTCTGCAACACGGCTTGCAAAAGACGGAAGCGCGCTCGGATACATCGGCGCAAAAGAGGTGATCGATGCGGCGAAAGCCGGAAATGCACAGGCGTGTGAGCTGTTTCGCATGTTTATCGACGATCTGGGCAGCTATCTTGCTTCGATCATCAATCTGCTGGATCCCGAGCGGATCGCTGTCGGCGGCGGCGTATGCGGTGCAGGAGAGTTCCTTTTGAACCCGCTTCGCAAGGACGCCGAACGCAAGTGCTTCTTCGAAACTTGTCCGGAGATTGTGATCGCAACGGCGGGAAATGACGCCGGCATCATCGGAGCCTGTCTGATCGCAGAAAAATAAAAAACAACGACCGGATCGTTCCGGTCGTTTTCATTCAGTTCAAATAGCCGCCGTCACAGCAGAGCACCTGTCCCGTTATGAATCTCAGTTTGGTAAGGGACAGAACCGCATCTGCAACATCGGTCGTCGTTCCGAGTCTTCCCAGCGGTGTTTCGGCGCAGAATGCGTCGATCGCATCACGGGAAAGGTGCGCGTTCATTGCGGTATCGATCAGACCGGGCGCAACGCAATTGACGGTAACGCCGCTCGGACCGAGCTCTTTTGCAAGAGCTTTTGTAAAGCCGATTATCGCGGCTTTCGATGCGGCATAAACAACTTCACATGAACCGCCGCCGACGCCCCAGATCGAAGAGAGATTGACGACGGAACCGCGGTTCTCGCGAAGATCGTCGAGAAATGCTTTCGTGACACGCATCGTGCCGAATACATTAGCGCCGAAAACCTGCGCGCATTCTTTATCCGTCGTATCGCAGAACAGCTTTTGCGGCAGCGCAATACCTGCACAGTTGACAAGCACCGATACGGTTCCGAGACGTTGGCGAATCGTTTCGGCAAGGGATCGGACGTCATTCGGGTCGTTCAGATCCGCCTGCACGCAAAGATACGGCGTACCGTCGGGAAAAGTCGCCGCCGCGTTCAGCGCGCCCTGACGATTCCGATAATACTGCAGCGCAACGGCGTAACCGTCTGCTGCAAAACGCTTCGCGATTTCCGAGCCGATCCCGCCGGATGCACCGGTGATCAAAACCGTTTTCATGATGCTGTCTCCTTCAGATCGATCGTTTTCATCATTTCATCAAAGGGTTCGACATACGAATCCGTATCGCGGTTCAACAGTGTGAAAAAGCGGGTTTGATCGGTCTGAACGGCATAAATGATCAGATCGTGTTCACCCTGATCGACGGCAACCTTGCAGGCAAGACGCATCGCGTCGTTTCCGTCGACGCTTGTTTTGCGCATTTCCTTCAGCACGAGCGTTTCATATCCGCAAAGATCCCGCAGTGCGGTTTCATATT
>ONMC01000001.1 GCA_900318745.1 uncultured Eubacteriales bacterium | reverse complement strand
CCGAACCGTCTGCAAAGGTGCAGCAGAATCTCCACGTTCTTTTCCATCGACGGGATCGGCACGTACTCGAACCGCCCGTGCGCGTTTTCGTAGCCCGCCGAAAGGTTCGGGCACGGCAGTCCGCGCCAGCTTAACGCCGAGCCGTCCGTGCCGCCGCGGAACGGTTCCGTCTTCGGTTCGATCCCCGCCGCGCGGATCGCCGCGACGAGGTTTTCGATCAGATACGGATGCCGGTCGACGATCTCTTTCATGTTGCGGTACGACTGCTCGATCGAAAGATCGATCCGCTCCGCGCCGTATGCCGCTTTGAGCGCGTCGGCGCACTTTCTTACATATGCTTCCCGCTGTTCGAACTGCGTGCGGTCATGATCGCGGATGATCAGGGAGACCTCCGCGTGCTCGCAGCTCGCCCGGATCGAAATCACGTGGAAAAAGCCCTCGCGCCCCGCGGTGTACTGCGGCTTTTCGAACCGCGGCAGCATGGCGCAGAATTCGCTCGCAACGTCCGCGGCGTTGACCATGATGCCCTTCGCCGTGGCGGGATGCACGCTGCGTCCCGAAACCGTCAGCTTTGCGTGGGACGCATGGAAGGTCTCGTCCATGTAAAAGCCCAGATGATCGCCGTCGAGCGTGTACGCGACCTTTGCGCCGAAGCGGTCGAGATCAAGGTCCTTCGCAAGCCCGCCGACCTCCTCGTCGGGCGTGAACGCCAGCGAAACCGGTCCGTGCGGGATCTCCGGATGCGAAAGAACATGCTCGGCAAACGTCATCACCGCCGCGATCGCCGCCTTGTCGTCGCCGCCCAGAAGCGTCGTGCCGTCGGTCAGAACAAGGTCCTGCCCGATATACTGTTTCAGGCTCGGAAACTCCTTCGGCGACAGCACAATGCCTTTTTCTTCGTTCAGCACGATGTCTCCGCCGTCGTAGGACTCGAGCACCCACGGGCGCACGTTTGCGCCGGGCGCGTCGGGTGCGGTGTCCATATGCGTCACAAGCCCGAACGCTCTGCCGCCCGATCGGGTCGCGGGGATCTTGGCATAGACGACGCAGGCGCGCTCGTCGAGATATACGTCGCTCGCGCCGATCGAACGAAGCTCATGAAACAGCACGCGGGCGAGATCGAACTGCTTCTGTGCAGTCGGCGTCGCCGTGCTCTTCGGATCGGACTGCGTGTCGATCTTTGCGTAACGGATCAGACGCTCTCTGACCTTTTCATAAAACGGCGTGCGTTCCATACATAAACCTCCGCATCTTTCGTTGATTCTATCATACACGCACGCCGTCCGCGTTGCAAGCAGGTTTTTTGGAACGAACCTCTTTCTTTTTGGATATCGCTTTGCTATAATAAAAAAGTTAAGGAGTGATTCATCTATGGAAGTTGTCAAAACACTGGCACAGGCGCTTGCGCCGCTGTGCAATACCGACGAAGCGGTGCTCGCCGACTGGATCGAAGTGCCGAAGAATACGGAAATGGGCGATTACGCGTTTCCGTGTTTCCGCCTGTCCAAAACGATGCGCAAGGCGCCGAACCTGATCGCCGGCGAGCTCGCGCAGAACCTGAAGGTCCCCGAGGGCTTTGTGAAATGCGAGGCGATCGGCGGGTATCTGAATTTCTTTACCGACAAGAGCGCGGTCGCGGGGTCGGTGCTGAGCCGTGTGCTGAAAGAAGGCGACGCCTACGGCTCGAGCACCGAGGGCAACGGCAAAACGGTCTGCATCGAGTACAGCTCGATCAACATCGCAAAGCCGTTCGGGTTCCATCATCTGCCCTCTACCGCGATCGGCAACGCGCTGTATCGCATCTATAAAGCGCTCGGCTACAACACGGTCGGCATCAACCACCTCGGCGACTGGGGCACGCAGTTCGGCAAGATGATCACGGCGTACAAGCTGTGGGGCGATAAGCCCGTTGACGATTACTCGATCCGCGAGCTCGTGGCGCTGTATGTGCGCTTCCATGACGAAGCGGACAAAGATCCGTCGCTCAACGAGACCGCGCGCGCCTGGTTCCATAAGATCGAGCAGGGCGATCCGGAAGCGCTGGAACTGTGGACCAAGATGAAGGATGCGACGATCCGCGAGGTCAAGGTCACGTACAAGCGCATGGGCGTGGACTTCGACAGCTGGAACGGCGAGGCGTTCTATCAGGACAAGATGCAGCCGATCATCGACGAGCTCAGAGAAAAGGGCATTTCAAAGGTCGATCAGGGCGCCGAGATCGTCGATCTTTCTGAATGGAACATGCCGCCGTGCATCATCGTCAAGTCCGACGGCAGCACGATCTACGCAACGCGCGATCTCGCCGCCGCCTGCTACCGCAAGGAAACGTACAATTTTTCAAAGCTTCTGTACGTCGTCGCATATCAGCAGGATCTGCACTTCCGTCAGTTCTTCAAGGTGCTCGAGCTGATGGGACGCGACTGGGTCAAGGACTGCGTGCATGTGAACTTCGGCATGGTCTCGATGGAGGGCGGCGCCTTCCACACGCGCGAGGGCAAGGTCCTGTATCTGGACGACGTGCTCGACGCGGCGGTCGAAAAGACGTATGAGATCATCTGCGAAAAGAGCCCGGACCTTGAAGACAAGAAGAGCGCGGCCGAGGCGGTCGGCGTCGGCGCGATCCTGTGGTCGGTGCTGTACAACAACCGCATCAAGGACGTGTCGTTCAGTTGGGACAAGGTTCTGAACTTTGACGGCGAAACCGCGCCGTACGTGCAGTACACGCACGCAAGAAGCTGCTCGGTCCTGCGCAAAGCGGGCGGACGGCCCGAAGCGTTCGACGCTTCGCTGCTCGACGACCCGGAGAGCACGGCGCTTCTGAAGGCGATCGCGGGGTTCCCGGAGGCGGTGCGGCAGGCTGCGGAAAAATACGAGCCGTACGTTGTGTCGCGCGCGATCATGCAGATCGCAAACGCGTTCAACCGCTTCTATTATGAACAGCGCATCATGGCGGACGATCCCGCCGTTCGCGCAGCGCGTCTGGCGCTTTGCGACGCGACCCGGCAGGTACTCAAAAACGGATTGAATTTACTGGGCATTCTCGCCCCCGAAAGGATGTAACATATGCTGGATATCAAGTTTGTACGGGCAAACCCGGAGCTCGTAAAGGAAAATATCAAAAAGAAATTTCAGGACGAAAAGCTCGTTCTCGTCGATGAAGTGCTGGCGCTCGACAAAGAATACCGCGAGGCGCATGTGCGCGGCGATTATCTGCGCAATCAGAGAAACGTCATTTCGAAGTCCATCGGCATGATGATGGCGCACGGCGAGCGCGACAAGGCGGAGGAAGCCAAGAAGCAGGTCGGCGCGATGGCGCAGGAGATGGCGGACCTTGAGGTGCGCGAGGCGGAGCTCGAAGCCGAGATCAGAAAGCGCATGCTCGTGATCCCGAACATCATCGATCCTTCGGTCCCGATCGGAAAGGACGATTCCGAAAACGTCGAGATCGAGCGCTTCGGCGAGCCGGTCGTGCCGGACTTTGAGATCCCGTATCATGTCGACATCATGGAACGCCTTTCGGGCATCGACCTGGATTCCGCGCGCAAGACGAGCGGCAACGGCTTCTATTATCTGATGGGCGATATCGCGCGGCTGCACAGCGCGGTGCTGTCCTATGCGCGCGACTTTATGATCGACCGCGGCTATACGTACGTCGTGCCGCCGTTCATGATCCGTTCGTCGGTCGTCGACGGCGTCATGAGCTTTGCGGAAATGGAAAACATGATGTATAAGATCGAGGGCGAGGACCTGTACCTGATCGGCACGTCCGAGCACAGCATGATCGGCCGCTTCATGAACACGTTCCACGATGAGGACAAGCTTCCGCTGCGGCTCACCAGCTACTCGCCCTGCTTCCGCAAGGAAGTCGGCGCGCACGGCATCGAGGAGCGCGGCGTTTACCGCATCCATCAGTTCGAAAAGCAGGAGATGATCATCGTCTGCAAGCCCGAAGACAGCATGACGCTGTACAACGAGCTGTGGAAAAACACGGTCGATTTCTTCCGCACGCTCGACATTCCGGTGCGCACGCTCGAGTGCTGCTCCGGAGACCTTGCGGATCTGAAGGTCAAGAGCTGCGACGTCGAGGCGTGGTCGCCGCGTCAGCAGAAGTACTTTGAGGTCGGCAGCTGTTCGAACCTCGGCGACGCGCAGGCAAGACGCCTGGGCATCCGCATCAAGAACAAGGAGAAGGGCAACTATTTCGCGCATACGCTGAACAACACGGTCGTCGCACCGCCGCGCATGCTGATCGCATTCCTTGAAAACAACCTCAACGCGGACGGCACGATCCGCATCCCCGAGGCGCTGCGTCCTTACATGGGATTCAAAGAGACCATCGGTTGATTCCTTGCGGCGGGAGCCATGCTCCTGCCGCTTTTTTTCGGGAGGGAAGTATGATCCGCAGGATCTCCGCAAAAGAAGCAAAGGCGTTCCCGTTTTCCAACGACGCCGAGGCGATCACGTTCCGAAAGCTCGTGCAGCTGATCGACGCGCCGGAAGCGCTTTGCCTGTCCGACGGAAAGGACGTGCTGTTCGTGCGCGCGGGGCTCGGCTGGCCTGCGTGGATCTACACGCGAAAGGGGATATCCGAAGAAACGCTTGCGGAGCTTGCCGCGTCGCTCTGCGTGCTCCGCGAGGCGAAAAACCTTGCGGGAGTGATCGGACGGGCGTCGCTCGTGCGATACCTCGAGCTTGCGCTGCCGTTTCCGAAGGCGCGCCGCCTGCCGCTGACCGCGTATCTGTGCGAAAAGCCGAACGCCTGTTCGACCGAAGGGGAGCGCGTGCCCGCCGGCGCGCTCGATCCCGCCGTGTGCGGCGCCATGCTTGCCGAGCTCGGCGAGCAGGCGCGCGAACCGATCCCCGAAGACGAGCGCCTCAACGCCGGACGCCGCTTCTGCGAGAACCCGGATGCGTATGGATGGTGCATAAACGGGATACCTGTGGCGCTCGTGCGGCTGCTGGAGCGCAAAAACGGTCTGGCATACATCAGCTCGGTGGTGACGGGCAGCGCGTATCGCGGACACGGCTATGCGAAAGCGCTGGTCAGCTCGGTCTGCGCCGACGCGCACGCACGCGGTGAGCGCACGATGCTCTATGCCGACACAAGCTACCCGGCGTCCAACGCGCTGTACCGTTCGATCGGCTTTGTCGAGGCGGGGCGGCTGATCGGCTTTGACTTTACGGAATAAACATATCCCAAAATCGGTACAAGACAGAGGATCAAGCGGAAACATATACCAATAAAGGGACATAAAGATCGATAACGTGATAGAATAACAGCAGCCATATCCCATATTAGGGACATGGCTGCTGCGCTGTTTACGCAGGATCGGGCGTTATCCCTTGAGCCCGCGGGACTGGCGATCCATGTCTTCGACGACGATGTCATAGATCTCGCCGAGCGAGGAGCAGTATTCGAGCACCTTCCACGGCTCGTTGGTATGGTAGTGGATCTTGATCGTTTCGTCGTCGCCGACCGCGAGCAGGCAGTCGCCGTTGAAGTTGTTCATGAAGTATGCGCGGATCACGTCCTCGTCGAGGTCCGTTCCGTCGATCAGAAGCTGTGTGTCATATCGGAATTCCAGCATGGGAGTCTCCTTTCGTATTTCAGTCGTTTTCCAGGAAGCGTTCCTTCGCCTCGAACACCTTTGAGATCGTGCGGTAATTGCCGAAGACGGTCAGCTTATCGCCCGGAAGGAACACGGTCTGCGCGTTCGGCGGTTCGGCCTTGCCGCCTCTGCGCTCAAGCAGCATCACAAGGATGTTGTGGTTCGGTTTCAGCCCCGTTTCGGACAGCGGCAGGTCGCGCAGCGATTCGGGGACGTCGTGCAGGATGACCTGCGCGATCGAATCCTCGCCGATGTAATCGAGCAGCAGAACGGTGTTGGTGCTGCCGCGATGCGACACGCGCCGCGCCAGGTGTTCGATCATCCGGTCGCCCCACGCGCGGATCTTCGGCACGCGCAGAAACAGAATGATGACCGCCGCCGCAAGGATCGGGATCAGCATGCCGATATACGTCTTGAATTCCGACAGCTTCAGCGACAGGAAGACGTTGATCAGCATGGATACGATCGTGATGTTGAAGACGTATCCGAACAGCATCGTGATACGCGCGAGCCGGCGGCGGGACTTGCTCTTCAGAAGCAGTTCGCTTTCGTGCGTCGTGAAGCCGCAGCCGGTCAGCAGCGAAATGACCTGAAACTGCGCCTTTTCATCGGGCAGCCCGGTGAAACGGAACAGCATCGCAAACAGCTCCGTAATGATCCAGTAGAGCAGGATCATCAGAGAAAACAGCGTGAGCGCAAGGTAAATGTTCATGGCGGAACCTTTCTGACGGAATCCTTTTTTCCATTATAGCATCCTTGTGCGGTTTCCGCAATCGGGGAACCGAAAAAGGGCTGCCTTTTCGGACAGCCCTTTTGAAGGATTCGCTTATTTCTCGAACGAGAAGTGATAGTTGAGGTGCTTTTCGTCGCGCACGGCGATCAGTTCCTTCTGCACCGCTTCGTTGACGGGAACGCCCTTGTCCTTGCGGTCCTGCCACACGAGCCATTCCTTTTCGCCGGCGGTATAGATGCGCTCCTCGCCGGGCGCCTTTTCGGAATTGCGCAGCGCGCGGAGGATGTCGCCGCAGGTCTTTTTGAACGTGTCGAGACCCATGAACGCCTCGGGATCGATCGCAATGAAGAAGTGACCGAGATGGTAAGGACGCTTGTTGCCGTTTTCGTCCACGCCGGTCAGCGCTTTCATGTAGCTGCCCGCCTGCAGCGCCGCGGAGAGGATCTCCACGACCGTCGCGTAGCCGTAGCCCTTGTAGCCGGCAAGCTCGTCGCCGATGCCGCCCAGCGGTGCAAGCGCCGCTTCGCCCTTGGTGAGGTCGATCAGGATCTGCTTCGAGTCGGTCAGCGCAGAGCCGTCTCTGCCGATGACCATGCCCGCGGGGGTGGGCTTGTCGTTTCTTGCGTAGTATTCGATCTTGCCGCGCTGGGTGATGGAGGTTGCGCAGTCGATGCAGAACGGGAATTCCTCATCGGTCGGCAGCGCGATCGTCAGCGGGTTCGTGCCGAGCATGTTCTCCACGCCGAAGGTCGGCGCGATCGACGGACGCGCGTTCGTGCCCGTGATGCCGATCAGCCCCTGCTTCGTCGCCATCGTGGCCCAGTAGCCCGCGATGCCGTAGTGCGAGGAGTTGCGCACGGCGACCATGCCCATGCCGAAGTTCTTCGCCTTGTCGATCGCGGTCTGCATCGCGCGCTTCGAGATGACCATGCCCATGCCGTCGTGCCCGTCGACCACAGCGGTCGTCGGGGTCTCGCGCAGCACTTCGTATTCGGTCACGGGGTTCAGGATGCCCGCCTTGATACGGTCGAGATAGATCGGCTTGAAGCGGTTGACGCCGTGGCTCTCGATGCCGCGGCGGTCGCTCTCCATCAGAACGTCCGCGCAGATCTCCGCGTCCTCACGCGGCACACCGTACGCGACGAACGCGTCCACGAGAAAGCCGCCGATCGTTTCCCAGTCAACATAAGGTCTTGTTTCTTTGATTGCCATTGTATTGTATTCTCCCTTCGGATCAATCTTCCCAGTTCTTTGCTTTTTCCACGGCCTTCGTCCAGCCGCGCTGACGGTTGGCGCGTTCCACCTCGCTCATCGAGGGGTGGAAGATCTTTTCGCTCTCCCAATAGTGCATGACTTCCTGCTCGTCCTGATAGATGCCGGCGCCGATCGCGGCAAGGTAAGCCGCGCCGAGCGCGGTCGATTCCACACATTTCGGACGATTGACCGGTACGTCGAGCATGTCCGCCTGGAACTGCATCATCACGTCGGAGACGGATGCGCCGCCGTCGACCTTCAGCTCGCCGATCTTTCTGCCGCTGTCAAATTCCATCGTGCGGGCAAGATCGCCGACCTGATAGACGATGCCTTCGAGCACCGCACGCGCGATATGCGCACGGTTCGTGGCGCGGGTCAAGCCGACCAACGCGCCGCGCGCGTACATGTCCCAATGCGGTGCGCCGAGTCCCGTAAACGCCGAGACAAAGTAGGCGCCGCCCGCGTCGGGCACGGATTCGGCAAGCGTGTCGATCTCGTGCGCGGAGGAGATCAGGCCGACCTCGTCTCTGAGCCATTTGATCGAACTGCCTGCGTTGAAGATGCTGCCTTCGAGCGCATAGCACACGCGTCCGCCGACGCCCCACGCGATCGTGGTGAGCAGGCGGTTCTTGCTTGCGACCGGCTTGTCGCCCGTCTGCATCATCAGAAAGCCGCCGGTGCCGTAGGTGCATTTCGCCTGACCCGGCTCAAAGCACGCCTGCCCGAACAGCGCCGCCTGCTGGTCGCCCGCGTCGCCGGAAACGGGCACGCCCGCCAGCGCTTCGAGCCCCTCGATGCCTTCCTTCACAAAGCCGTAGACCGCCGCGGAGGGCTTGACTTCGGGCAGGATGCAGGCGGGGATGTTCAGCCTGTGCATGATGACCGGATCGTAAGAAAGCGTGTGGATGTTGTAGAGCATGGTGCGCGACGCGTTGCTGTAATCGGTCACATGCGCGCCGGTCAGGTTCCAGATGAGCCATGTGTCGACGGTGCCGAACAGCAGATCGCCGTTTTCGGCAAGCATCTGTCCGTTCGGAACGGCGTCGAGGATGTAGCGCAGCTTGGTCGCGGAGAAGTACGCGTCAATCAGAAGACCGGTCGACTGCTGGATATAATCCTTCATGCCCTCGCGGATCAGCTGTTCGCACAGCGGCGCGGTCCGCCGGCACTGCCAGACGATGGCGGGGTGCACGGGCTTGCCGGTCGCCTTTTCCCAGACGATCGTCGTTTCGCGCTGGTTGGTCACGCCGATGCAGGCAACCTCGCCCGGCTTGACGTCCGCCTTTTTCAAAACGGCACGCACGGCGTCCAGTTCGGTGTTCAGGATCTCGTTCGCGTCATGCTCGACATAGCCGGGCATCGGGTAATGCTGCGCAAATTCATACTGCGCGGACGCGTGCCCTGATCCAGAGACAAAAGGTATTTCTGCATGGTCGTTACCGCCTTTCCGATTTTGTATTATAGCATAGATTTGTGCTTGTGGAAACAGTTTTTTGCTGTTATACTGCAAATATGGAACAGATTTCGGAAGAACTCTCGCTGGAGAACGAATTTCAAAAGGAAAGCATCGGTTTCACGCGAAAACGCGCGCTGATCCTGGTCGCCGCGTCCGCCGTCGTGATCGCGCTTGTGATCGCGGCGGCGCTGCTGCTGCCCCAAAAACCGACGATGCCGGTGTTTTCGGAGATCATGACCTCGAACCACGCCGCGTTCGACCATCCCGAATACGGCACGGTCGACTGGGTGGAGATCTATAACCCGAGCGATGCGGACATCGATCTTTCGGGATACGGCTTTTCGAACGAGATCAAGCGCACGTTCCGCTACACGTTCCCCGAGGGCACGGTCTTAAAGAGCGGCGGATACCTGCTGCTCTACTGCACGGGCGGCACCGAGCAGAGCGACGCCGATCCGTACTGCACCGGCTTCAACCTGTCCGCAAAGGGCGAGGATCTGTACCTCGTGAACCCGAACAACGTCGAAGCGGACGAGGCGCACGTGCCGGCGCTCGAAGCGGACACCGCCTATGCGAAGACCGGATCGGGCGAGTTTGCCGTCACGACCGTGCCGACGCCGGGCGAAGCAAACCGGTTCGAATAAGCGAAACAAAAAAGACGTCCGGGCGGACGTCTTTTTTCAGTCTGCAAGCAGCGTATAGAGCCGCAGAATCGTTTCGGGCGAAAGCGTCTCCGCGCGGATGCCCGGATCGATCGACAGTGCAGCAAGCGCGGCGTCCGCGGTTTCGTATCGCTTCAGATTGTTTTTGATCGTCTTGCGCCGCATCGAAAGCAGCTCCGAACAGAACGCATAGAGCTTTGCGGGCGGCACGTCGGGCGCGTCCGTGCGCTTTGTCATGCCGACGAAAACGGACGCGACGTTCGGACTCGGATAAAAGCAGTCCTCCGCAAACGGCGCGAGCACCTGCGCGTCATAATACAGCTGCGTGACGATCGACAGCGGTCCGTAGCAGTCGTCCTTCGGCGCGGCAAAAAACCGGTCCGCCGCTTCCTTCTGCACCATTGCGTAAAACGACACGGGCAGCGCCTTCAGAACGGCGGCGCACAGCGGCGTCGTGATGTAATACGGGAGGTTGCCGACGACCGAGAACGGCGCGGGCACGTCGGAATAGCGGAACTTCAGCGCGTCGCCCTGCACGACCGAAAGGTTCGGGTGCGGCAGCGTTTCGTGCAGAAACCGTACCATCGTTTCGTCCTTTTCGACGGCGGTCACGACCGCGCCGCGTTCTAAAAGCAGCTCGGTCAGCGCGCCGAAGCCGGGACCGATCTCGATCACGGTCTGTGCGAGCGACATGCGATCGACGCAGGATCTCAGCCGATCTCCGTCGATGCAGAAATTCTGTCCGAGCGCCTTGTTCGGGCGCGCGCCGATGCGCTCCAAAGCGGATTTCGTAAAAGCGAGTTCAGCTCTCATGCGATGGTTCCTTTCATTTCAACAGCCGCAGTCCCTTCGGATAGCGGTTCTTCAGCATCCCGTCGGACGCCTTGTAAAGCCCGAGCGCGAACCCCTTGTACGTGACCGCGCCGTAGCCCTTTTCCGTGTCTTTTTCGATCGTTTCGCCTTTGAGATAGCGCATCGCTTCGTCGAACGACAGCTCCGCGGTGCGTAAAAACGGCGTTTTTCCGCCGGCGACCGCCAGCGCGTGCGCGGGTTCGAAGCGGGTTCCCTTGCATTCGCCGAGCAGCAGCCCCGCGCGCAGGATCTTGACGCCGTCCAATGCAAACGGCATCGGCGGCAGCAGCAGCACGCGCCCGTCCTTCAGCAGCCGCAGCGTGCCGGAAAGCGGTGCAAGCTGTGCGCAAAACGCGTCGAACAGCGGAACGCGGTCGGACTTCGCTTCAAAAAACGCGGACGGCTCGCGAACGCCCTCGCGGACCAGGATCGCGTAAAACTGACCTTCGCCCGCGCTCGTGTGCGGATACAGCCGCCGCATCGTTTCGCAGCGAAAATCGGGCCGCCGTTCGAGAAGCCACGCGACGGTCTGTTCGTTTTCCTGTTCCGAGAAGGAGCAGGTGGCATACAGAAGCCGACCGCCCGGTCTGACGGCGACGGCGGCGTCCGAAAGGATCGCGCGCTGCCGCGCGGCGCACGCCTCGACATGCGCGGCCGACCACTCCGTAACGGCGGTCTCGTCCTTGCGGAACATCGCTTCTCCGGCGCACGGCGCGTCGACGACGACGGCGTCGCACCGGTCCTTCAGCCGAACGCACAGCGGATGCGGTTCGCAGTTCAGAACGATCGCGTTCGTCGCGCCCATGCGCTCGAGATTGCCGAGCAGCACGTTTGCGCGCGACGGGACGATCTCGTTTGCAAACAGCACGCCGCCGCGCATCTTCGAAAGCAGCTGCGTGCTCTTGCCGCCGGGCGCGGCGCACAGATCAAGCACGACCGGCGCGTCCGGAAGCTCCAGCGCGGCGACGGGCGCCTGCGCGCACGCCTCCTGCATGTAAAACAGTCCCGCGGCATGGAACGGCGCTGCGTTCGGGTTGAAATCGGCGGGGACCGCCGCGCCGTCGGGGTTTTCCGACAGCGGCGCAAGCGGCAGGTTCAGCAGCGCGGAAAGCGTTTTCAAGTCCGTCTTCTGCGCATTGACGTGCAGCGCCCGCTTCGGCGGCGCCTGCAATGCGTCGAAAAACGCCGGATAGTCCGCGCCGAGCTGTGCCTGCATGCGCGTGAGAAACGCTTCGGGGTAAACGCGCGCGCTCATACCGGCACCTCCGCGTCCGCGCCGAGCAGGACGATGTATCGCTCTTTGACCGGAAGATGCGTCATGTGTTCGAGCACCTTCGCGTACAGCGCGACCTGCCGCACATGCTTTTGCGCATAAACGGCGGGATCGCCCTCGACCCGGTCGGTCTTATAATCGAGCAGCACCCAGGCGCCGTCCTCGACAAAGCAGGCGTCGATCACGCCCTGCAGAAGGATCGGCTCGTCGCTGTCCGCATCGACGAGCTCGCGCGCGGGGAACGGGCAGACGAAGCTCCATTCGCGCTCGACACGCGAAGCGGCGCACATGCGCGCAAAGAGCGGCGACGCCGCAAAGTGCTCGATCGCATTGCGATGGAACGGAGAAAGCGCATGCTCGCCGTTCAGGTATGCGGTCCGCGCCGCCGCATCGTGCAGCGGCATGCGCTCGAGCACGCGGTGTACCGCGCTGCCGGCAAGCAGCACGTCGTAGCCGGTTTCGAACGCGGGTTCGTCAAAGGCCGGCGTCTGCGCCTGTTCGAGCGAGGTGACGGACGTCTTTTCGGGGATCGCGCTGCGCACCGGAACGGGGTAGCGCCATGCAAAGCGCCGGTCCAGCGCTTCGCGCTCCGCGTCGGTCGGCTTCGGGATCCCGTCCACGGCTTCGGGCGCGGACGGTTCGGAAAACTCGCTCTTTTTGTGCAGTACGGGCGTGATGTGCCCGTTCAGGGAAAGCATCAGAAGCCGCAGGGAATCCGAGCATTTTCGGATCGAAAGCGGCGTCGGTTCCGGAAGCGAGGCAAGGCGCGCTTCGGCATGGGACAGCGAGCCCAGAAGATACAGTTCCTGTTTGGCGCGCGTCATGCCGACGTACAGCACGCGCAGTTCTTCCGCCCATGACGCGTCGGAGATCGCGCGGATCACGTTCGTGCGCGCCGCGGTCTCGTGCCGCACGCCGAAGCGGTCCGCATAGCGCAGCCCCACGCCGAGACGCGCGTCCGTCACGAGCGGCTTGCTCTCGTCCTGACGGTTAAAGCGCGTGCCGAGCGCGCCGAAAAATACGAACGGAAACTCGAGGCCCTTCGACGCGTGGACCGTCATGATGCGCACGACGTTCGCGGTCACGGTCGCCGCCGCGCCGAGGCGCTGCGTTTCCTTTGCGTTGTCCATGAAGCGAAGGAAGCCGTGGATGCCGGAGAGCCCGGCCGCGTCGAAGCTGCGCGCCTGCGCGATGAGCGCATCGAGGTTCGCCGCGCGCTGATCGCCGCCGGTCAGCACGCTCATCTGTTCGCGAAGATGCGTTTCGTCAAGGATCGTTTCAAGCAGATCGCCGAGCGGAAGCCGCCGCGAGAGCGACTGCCAGCGCTCGACGGTCGAAAGGAACGCGTCGACCGCCTTATCGTCCGAGCGAAGTGCAAGAAGACAGTCCAGAAGCGCCGCGCGCCTGTCGTGCATGCGCACGCGGATCAGATCGTCGTCGCTCCAGCCGAACAGCGGCGAGCGCAGCACCGCGACGAGCGGAATGTCCTGCCTGCGGTTGTCGAGCACGGAGAGCAGGCACATAACGAGCTTGACTTCGATCGCGTCGAAATAGCCGCCTTCCATCTGCGCGTAGCACGGCACACCCATCTGCGACAGCGTCTGCGTCCACACGCGGGCGTATTTTTTGCTGCGCAGCAGCACCGCAAAGTCGTCGTAGCGGCAGGGACGCGTTTTGCCTCCGTCGTACACCGGCTCGCGCATGCGCGAAAGGATCGTCTGCGCCGCGAAGCGCGCTTCCGCCTCCGCGTCCTCCAGACCCTCGCCGTCGTCGGGATCCGCTTCGCGCGAAAAGAGATGCAGTTCCGCCTTGCCGTCAGGCGCGTCCGCTGCGCCCTGCAGAAGGCGTGCGCGCGCGTCATAATCAATCTCGGCGATCGACTCCTGCATGATCGTTTCGAACACCGTGTTGACCGCGTCGATCACGGCCTTTCCGGAGCGGAAATTATGCCCGAGGTCGATGCGCGTGCCGGCGTCGCCGTGAAAATCACGGCATTTTTCAAGAAACAGCTCCGGCTCCGCCATGCGGAAGCGATAGATCGACTGCTTTACGTCGCCCACAAAGAAGAACGCGTCCTTCGGCGCGATGCGGTTCAGGATCGTTTCCTGCACGCGGTTGCTGTCCTGATATTCGTCTACGATGACGGCAGAGAAGCGCGCGCGGTACTCCGCGGCGATCTCGTCGTCCTTTAAGATCTCGATCGTCATGTGTTCGAGATCGGAGAAATCCAATGCGTTTTCGGCTCGCTTCGCCGCGGCGAATGCGTCGAGATAGCGGCGCATCAGCGCGTAAAACGCCGAAAGCACCGGCGCCGCCTCGGCTTCGCGGCGCAGCCATTCGTCGAACGGCACGGCGCACCGTTCGGCCTGCTCCTTCGCAAGCTTCAGAAGATCGGACTTCGCATCCGCGACGCCCGCCTTGTCTTCGGGCGAAAAATCCTTCGGCCAGGAAAGGCTGCCGGTCACGGAAAGCAGCCCGGAAAGCGCGTCGCGGTATGCGTCGCGGTCGGTCTGCAGCAGCGCGCCGCGTCCGTGCACCAGAAGCTGCGAAACGAGCGACAGCACCTTTTCGCACGCGGGCGGCAGCAGCGCCGCCTGCCGGTCGAGCTCAATGAGATGCCGCTCCAGCGCGGCGCGATCGGTTTCAAGCGTAAAAGAAAGCTGCCGCTTCAGCGCTTTTGGATCGTCGAGGTCCGCGTTCGCCTGCGCAAGCCATCCGTCGGGATCGGGCTGCGCGCAGAGGAACCGCTCGGCGCTCTGCATCGCTTCGATCAGAGACGGTTCGGAACCGAACGCCATGATCAGCGTCCGGTATGCGTCTGCGCCGTTTGCGGCAAAGTCGTCCAGCACGTCGCCGCGCGTCTTTGCGCGCAGCACCTCGGCTTCGGTCTCGTCGAGCGTCTTGCACGACGGCGTGAGCCCCACGCGGAAGAAGTGACGGAACACGATCTTCGAGCAGAAAGCGTCGATCGTGGAGATGTTTGCGTTCGGAACGAGCGCCGCCTGCTCGCGATAGTACGCGGCGCGCGCGCCGTCCTCCTGCGCGGCCTTCATCAGCCGCCGGGTGATGCGCGCCTTCATCTCGCCCGCCGCGGCGCGCGTAAAGGTCAGGATCAGCATCCGTTCAACGGACATGCCCTCCGAAACGAGGCGGAACACGCGCTCGCTCAGCACGGACGTCTTGCCCGCGCCGGCCGCCGCCGAGACGATCAGATTTCCGTTGCGGTCGATCGCCTGCCGCTGTGCATCGGTAAAGTTCATGACGGATCACCTTCCTTCAAAAGCTCCGAAAGTTCGGTCTTCGGAACGTATCGCGTGCGGCATCCGAGCTGCCGGTCGAACCGGCATACCGCGTCGTACGGGCAGTACGTGCATGCGCTCTCGGTCGGGCAGATGTCCGCTTCGCCGTCGAGGATGCGCTGCGCGGCGTTTGCGGCTTCCGAAAGCGCCAGATCCTTCAGCGCTTCGATCTGTTCGCGCGAGAGGAGATCGCCGCCGAACGAGCCGTCCTTTTTCAGCGTCAGCTTGCGGATCAGCGTCGAGCGCTTTACAAGGTGCGGATCACTCGCCGCGATCGCGTCCGGGTCGTTCGCGGTGATGCCGGACAGCAGATGCGTCGGCGTTTCATCCTCGGATTCGGGCGGATCGGCGGTCAGCGGCATATAGTACATGCCGACCGCTTCGCCGCCGAGCTGTTTTGCGGCCTCCAGATACAGCGGAAGCTGGATCGTTTCGCCGCTTCGGAATTTCGTCGGGTCGAAGGTGTGGCTTCTGCCCGTTTTATAATCCACGATGCGGAACATCGAGCCGTCGTCCGTGCGGTCGATGCGGTCGATCTTGCCGTGCAGCTTCACGCGCGTTCCGTCGCGCAGCGTAAGCGTAACGGGGTCGAGCCCGCCTTCCGTACCGAAGCTTGCCTCGGTCGCCGCGACGGTGAACCGGCCTTCCCGGAGCTGCCGCAAAAGCGAGTATACGCACCAGCGGATCAGCCGGAGCTTCACGATCAGCGCTTCGTGCAGACGCGCATTTCGCGTAAAGATCCCGTCGTTGTGTTCCGCGATCAGCGGCGGCAGGATGCGGTCGAGGATCGCGTCCGCCTGCTGCTGCGTCATCGATTTGAGGTCCGCGCCGTCGTTCTGCGCCGCCTTGACGAACGCATCGAGCGCGTCGTGCAGGAACGTGCCCACGTTGTCCGCGCGTTCGGTCGCTTCCTTGCGTTCCTCGGCGCGCAGACCGTGCTTCAGATACTGCGCAAACGGGCACCGCGCAAACTGCTCGAGACGGCTCGCGCTCATCATCGGCGCGTCGCCGTACAGCCGCCGCGCCGTCGTCCGATCCAGCAGGACGCGGTCGTGCATCAGCGCGCGCGTACGGTACAGCGCATCGGCGCGTTCGCGCGTGTCGGGATCGTTCATGAACCGATCGTACAGCGCGGGCAGCATCAGCCGCACCGTTCCGTCCGCGCGGTATTCGCGCAGCGCGTCGCTGAGCACGGAAAAACCGACCTCCTCGTTCGGCGGCAGCGGGTCCTCCGGCGACAGCACGATCGCCGTTTTCCGATGCGGGAACAGATCCTCCGCGGCGCGCAGCAGCGGGGAAGCGGTCAGATCACCGTGCCCGTCGGAGCATGCGTAGGAAAAATGAAGCCGCTCGGTCGCCTTGGTCAACAGCGTATAGAGCTGCAGCCGGTCCGCGCGCGAAAGCATCGTCGTATCGCCCCACACGGAAAGTCCCGCGTCGGACATGCGGCGGAGCTCCGCGTTGTTCAGCAGCGCGTCGTCGCTTCTCGAGGGCGGGAACACGCCTTCGTTGCACCCGAGAAGAAACAGCGCCCTGCAGCGCGACAGCCGCGTGCGCACGAGATCGCCGAGCACGACCTGATCCGCGCTGCCCGGCAGAATGCCGATCGAATAGCTCGAAAGTCCCTCCTCGAGCAGCGCGCAGAATTCCTTCATGCCCATTTCCGTATCGCCCATGATCGCATCGATCTGCATCAGCAGCGTCATGAGCGTGTTCCACATCTGCGCATAGGTCTGCGCGTCCTGCGATTCGCCCGCTTCGAGCAGCGCATCCGCCTCCGCCTTCAGCTGACCGCGCAGGTCCGCGCCCTTCAGGTATGCATACAGTCCGCGCACCTTTTCGGAGGCGGTTTTTTTGAGAAGCGATTCCTTGAGCGAAGTCAGCTTCGGCACGATCGCGGCGCGCGCGCGTTCCGCTCCGTCCGGCACTTCGCCGATCGACAGCGGTGCGGTGAGCGCGCTGCCGTACAGTCCGTAGCGCAAAAGATAGTTTTCGAGATGCTCCGTGTCCGCGGCGTCGACGTTCGCATACCCGCTCTTTAAGATGTGCAGCAGGTCGTTGACATTCAGTCCGGACGCGGCGGCGCGCACCGAGGACAGTACGAAATCGGTCGCCGCGTGTCCGAGGATCGGGCGCGACGCGTCGAAAAACAGCGGAATCTTGCGGATGCGGCAGGCGCGGCGCAGCAGCGGTCCGTATGTTTCGAGCGACGAAGCAACGATCGCAATGTCGCTGTAACGCATCCCGTGATCGCGCACCAACGCAAGAATGCGGTTCGCGGTCTCTTCCGCTTCCAGCGCCTGCGTCGCATAGCCCGTGACCGTCACCGCGTCGGTCGCCTCGGGGTACGGTTTGGGATCGGAGGAGAACAGCTGCCGTCCCGCATGCAGCAGCGCGGGATCGACCTTTGCGCTTTGCGCCGAAAACTCGCGTTCCGCGTACGTAAGCCCGTGCTCGGCGCAGAATGCCCGAAGCGCTTCGGCGCGTTCCGTTTCCGGTTGAAACAGCGCGGCAAGAGCCGGGTCCCGCTCGGCGCGGATCGTGATCGTCACATGCTTCGCGTGCAGGAGGATCGCGTGCAAAAGGCGCGTCACCTGCTCGCGCGGGCGGTCGAGCTCGTCGATATACACATACGTGTGCGCAAGGTCCGCTTGCGGCAGCACGTCCAGCACCTCGGTCAGAAGATCCTGCGCGGAAAGATAGCGATCCTTCATGAACCGCTCGCTGTCGCGATACAGAAGGAGCATGTCGTGCAGCTTGCGCGAAAGGAGCGAATCGGGGTCCAGCTTTCGGAGCGCGTCTTCGAGCTGTTCGGGCGTGATGCAGCTTTGCTTCATGCGGCCGATCCACTGGTCCATCGACTCGGCAAAGCCGCGTCGTTCGGACACGCGCGAGAATACGGTCAGCGCGCCGCGGTTTTTGTACGCCGCGCGGCGCAGGATCATGTGCCGTCCCTCAACGGACAGAAACGGGCGCACCTTGGAAAACCGCTCCAGAAGACGCTCCGAAAAGCGCTCGAAGCTGTACACTTCCACACCCAAAAGCCCGCCGAGCATGCCGACGAGCTGTTTTTCCGCGGCGTAGGTCGCCTGCTCGGGCACGAGCAGGATCGCGTGCTCGCCGCGCTCCATATGTTCTTTCAGATGCCGGTACAGCGCCGTGCTCTTTCCGGTGTGCGCGCCGCCCCGGTATACGGTCAATCCGCCCATGCTGCCTCCTAAAACGTCTCGGTGTGTACCGGCGTATAAACCATGCGTCCGTGTTCGTTCGTGCTTTCGAACAGCACGATCGAGCGGACGGTAAACGCCGTGTTCGGGATCGCGATGCGCGACAGGTCGCCGTGCTCGACGGCGCGCGCAAGCGTGATATGCGGAACGAGCCGGTTCTTTGCGCCGATCAGTCCGCGGTCCGAAAGCGCGGCGTCGAGCGTTTCCTTGATCCGGTACAGCTCGTCAAGATCCCCGACGGCGGAAAGATAACTCGTCCGCGCGCCGCCGTGCGAAAAGGAGCCGAGTTCGCCGAGCCGCAGAAGAAACGGACGCGCGTCCTTCACCGCCTCGTGCATCGCGTCCGCGATGTCCGCAAGCGCGTTGCTCTCGCCGAGAAATCGGACGGTGATGTGGTGGTTTCCCTGCGGAACGAACCGACCCGCCGTGCTTTCTCTCAGCAACTCCTCCTGTACGGACCAGACGGCGCGCTGCACGTCCTTCGGCAGCGGTACGGCGATGAATAAGCGCATGGCATGCTCCTTTTCGGTGAAAGATACCTTATTATACAATTCTTTTGGCTTTTTGTATAGCTTTGTCTTTTCTATTTACATAAAGTCTGTTATAATAAACCAAATGGAAACCAAGTTCAACCAGTCCCTCAAACCGAAAAAGAAGCACATCCTGCGTCCCGGATGGCAGGAGCGGCTGCCGATCAAGCCGATCCTTGTCGCGACGGTCGCGGTGCTGCTGCTTGCCGTTCTCGTTCTGATCAACCGCCCGACCGACACGGTGCTGTCGAGCGCGGAGCTGGACGTTCTGCGGAGCGCGGGCGTGCTGCGCGTCGGCGTCGATACCGACCTCGAGGGCATGTATCAGAACGGCACGGGCTATGAACGCGCGGTCGCGGAGGGGCTCGGCACGCTGATCTTCGGCGACGTCGAGGGCGTATCCTTGACGCCGGTCGACCGGTATGCCGCGCCGTGGCGCATGAGCGACGGCGAGATCGACCTTGCGATCATGAGCATGCAGGCGTTCCCGGAGGAAGGATTCGAGCACAGCACGACGCCGTTCTTTACGGACGACTGCGTGGTGGTCGGTTACGATGTGTTCGATTCGCTCAAGGGCAAGACGGTCGCCGTTCTGCAGGACACGCCGGCGGAAACGCTGCTGGACCGGTATCTCGAAAAGACCGAGCCGGAGCTGGTGATCAAACGCGCGGCGGATTACTATTCGATGCGCGTGATGCTGCGCGCGCAGACGGTCGACGCGGTGTGCGTGCCGCGCACGGTCGCGATCACCTGGCACGAATCGCGCACGAAGATCCTGCCGTTTGCGATCGGAACGATCCCGTACTATGCGATCGCGAAAAAAGACTCGGTGCTGATCGATCTGTGCGACGAAGCGTTCTATGACTGGCAGAGAAACGGCACGTTCCGGCAGTGGGGCGAACAATACGGCGTCGAATGGGGCGCGGACAGTTGACGCGCGGCGGAAAATCGGCTACACTAATAAATAAGACTTTTTTGCGGACAGCAAAGACAAGGACGGACTATGGATTCGTTTTACAGTATTCACGGAGGCAGGCGGCTGGAAGGGACGGTCACGATCAGCGGAGCGAAGAACGCGGCGGTCGCGATCATTCCCGCGGCGGTATTGGCAGGCGAGCCCTGCGTGCTTGAGAATCTGCCGAACATCGCGGACGTAGAGAGCTTAAAGGAGATCCTCGAAGGACTCGGCGCCAAGGTCGACATGACCGAGGGAGGCTGCATGCGCATCGATCCGACGACGATCGACACGCATGACGCCACGAGCGACAAGGTCAGTTCGATGCGTGCATCGTACTATCTTCTGGGCGCGATGCTCGGCTCGTTCGGCGAGATCGAACTGGCGCTGCCGGGCGGCTGCGTGATCGGACCGCGTCCGATCGATCAGCACATCAAGGGCATGCGCGCGCTCGGCGCCAAGATCTACATGGACGAGAGCCGCAACGTGCTGCGCGCACAGGCGACGAAGCTGAAAGGCGCGGAGATCTTCTTCGACGTCGTTTCCGTCGGCGCGACGATCAACGTCATGCTCGCGGCATGCCGCGCGGAGGGCACGACCGTGCTCCAGAATGTCGCAAAGGAACCGCACGTCGTCGACGTGGCGAACTTTTTGAACATGATGGGCGCGTCCGTTCGCGGCGCGGGCACCGACGTGATCCGCATCCAGGGCAGAAAACGGCTGCACGGCTGTTCGTATTCGATCATTCCCGATCAGATCGAGACCGGCACATACATGATCGCGGCGGCGGCGACGCGCGGCGACGTGGTGATCAAGAACGTCATCCCGACGCATATGGAAGCGATCTCCGCAAAGCTCATGGAGAGCGGCGCGCGCGTGATCGAGGGCGACGACGGACGCGACTTTTTCCTGCGCGTTTCGATGAACGACCGCCCGCGTCCGGTCAGCTTCCGCACGATGGTGTATCCGGGCTTTCCGACCGATCTGCAGCAGCCGATGATGGCGTATCTTACGACCGCGTCGGGCACGAGCGTCATCACGGAGAACATTTTCGAAAGCCGCTTCAACCACGTCAAGGAGCTGCGCAAGCTCGGCGCGAGCATTTCGCTGTCCAAGCGCGTTGCGCGCGTCAAGGGCGTGGACGTGCTGCGCGGTACGGACATCTATGCAAGCGACCTGCGCGCAGGCGCGGCGCTGATCGTTGCGGGGCTGATGAGCCACGGCGAAACGCGCGTGCACAACATCGGCTATATCGACCGCGGCTACGAGTATCTCGATTCGAAATTCAAGGCGATCGGCGCGGACATCGTGCGCGTGGAAGAGGAATAACGGGGGAACGCCATGTATCTTGCTTCCGGCTGGAAGGCATATGAAATTTTAGACGCAGGCAACGGCGACAAGCTGGAGCGCTGGGGCGATGTGACGCTGCTGCGTCCCGACCCGCAGGCGGTCTGGACGATGGACGGCGCCGAGCGCCGCGCAGATGCGGTCTATCATCGCAGCGCATCGGGCGGCGGACACTGGGAGTACAAAAAGCAGCTGCCCGAGCAGTGGACGATCGCGTATCGCGATCTGACGTTTGTCGTGCGGCCGACCGGGTTCAAGCATACCGGTCTGTTTCCGGAACAGGCGGTCAACTGGGACTGGATGCGCAGGCAGATCGAAGCGCATAGCGCGCGCACCGGCAGACGCACAAAGGTGCTGAATCTGTTCGCTTACACCGGCGGGGCGACCTGCGCCTGCGCAAAGGCCGGCGCGGAGGTCGCGCATGTCGACGCGGCGAAGGGCATGGTCGCGTGGGCGAAGGACAACGCCGCGGCGTCCGGTCTTTCGGATGCGCCGATCCGGTATCTGGTCGACGATTGCGTGAAGTTCGTAAAGCGCGAGATCCGGCGCGGCAACCGTTACGACGGCATTCTGATGGACCCGCCGAGCTACGGCAGAGGTCCGACGGGCGAGATGTGGAAGATCGAAAACGATCTGTATCCGCTCGTTCTGCTGTGCGCGGAGCTTCTGTCCGACGATCCCTGTTTCTTTCTGATCAATTCTTACACGACCGGCCTTGCGCCGACCGTGCTTTCCAACGTGTTGAAGCTTGCTCTTTTGGACGGTCACACCGAAGCGGACGAGATCGGACTGCCGATCCGCCGCGCAAACCTGGTGCTGCCGTGCGGCGCGAGCGGAAGATGGACGCCCGCATGAGTCTGCACGTTTTATACGAGGACAACCACCTTCTGGTCGTCGAAAAACCCGAAAACGTGCCCGTGCAGGCGGACGCTTCGGGCGACGCGGATCTTCTTTCGATCGCAAAGGCGTATATCAAGGAAGCGTATCATAAGCCGGGCGAGGTCTATCTCGGGCTTGTGCACCGGCTCGACCGTCCGGTCGGCGGCGTCATGGTCTTTGCAAGGACGTCGAAGGCGGCGGCGCGTCTGACGTCGCAGTTCAAGGACCGCCGCGCCGAGAAGCGCTACGTCGCGATCGTCGACGGAACGGCGCGCGCTTCGGCGGAGTGCGTCGACTGGCTGTATAAGGATGAATCGACCAACACGACGCGCGTCGTGAAGGAGGGTACGCCGGACGCGAAGAAGGCGATCCTGCGCTATCGCATGCTTGCACGGAATAACGGCACGTCGCTGCTCGACGTGTCGCTGCTGACCGGCAGACCGCATCAGATCCGCGTGCAGCTTTCCTCGCGCGATCTTCCGATCGTCGGCGACATGCGCTATCATCCGCATGCGAGACCGGGCACGCAGATCCGGCTTTGGGCATACAAGCTTTCGCTGCAGCATCCGACGACCGGCGAAACGCTGACGTTTTTCTCGACGCCGCCGTGGAAGGAATACGGCGCGGCGCTTTCGATGCTGCCCGCCGAGCGCGTGTGCAGCGGCGTATACGCGGACGACGATCTGATCGTCGTCGACAAGCGCGCGGGCGCGGAGGTCGAAGGCGCGCTTCTGGGCGAGCTGTCCGCGCTGTTTGATCCGCTCTATCCGGTGCATCGGCTCGACGCGAACACGGAAGGGCTTGTTGTGTTTGCACGCACGGAACAGATGCGCGACCGGCTTTTGGACGCGTTCTACCGGCACGAAACCGATAAGATCTATCACGCGGTGACGGTCGGCGCGCCGAAGGACGGGCGATACGTGCATTATGCGAGAAAGGACGCCGACGGCGCGCTGATGCATCTGTGCAGAAAGGACGACCCGGAAGCGCTGCGCATGGAATCGGAGGTCCGCGTGCTCGAACGCAGAGGCGGGCTCGCGCTGTGCGAGGTGCGGCTCTTTACGGGGCGCACGCATCAGATCCGCGTACAGCTTTCCGCACTCGGTACGCCTGTGCTCGGCGACGACAGGTACGGCGACCGCGAGGCGAACAAACGGTATAAAAAACGGCGGCAGATGCTGCTGCATCGGAAACTGACGATCCTGAACAAGACCTTTGAAAGCTGCAAACAATTCGATTTAAATGAGATCACGGAGGAAGAACGATGAACGCAAAAGAACGCTATGAACTGTGGCTGAACAGTCCCGACATCGACGAACAGACCAAGACGGAACTTCGCGCGATCGAAAACGACCCGCATGAGATCGAGGAGCGCTTCTATACCGAACTCGAATTCGGCACCGCGGGACTTCGCGGCATCCTCGGCGCGGGAGACAACCGCATGAACATTTACAACGTCCGCAAGGCGACCGAGGGGCTTGCGCGGTATCTCGACGAGACCGTGCAGGGAAAGGCGCGCGTGTGCATCGCGTACGACTCGCGGCACTGCTCGGATCTGTTCGCAAGGGAGAGCGCGTGCGTGCTTGCCGCGCACGGCGTGCAGGTTTTCCTCTATTCGACGCTGCATTCGGTGCCGCAGCTTTCGTTCACGATCCGCGAGCTCAAGTGCGACGCGGGCATCGTGGTCACCGCAAGCCACAATCCGCCGAAGTACAACGGCTATAAGGTCTACGGACCGAGCGCGGGTCAGGCGGCGCCGGACCTTGCAAACGAGATCACGCGGCACATCCGCGCGGTCGAGGGCTTCAAAACCGCCTACCGTCCGTACGACGAAGCGCTTGCGGACGGCTCGATCAAGCTGATCGGCCGTGACGTCGACGAGATCTATTATCAAAAGACGATGACGCTGCTGACGCAGCCGGAGCTCGTCAAGGCAAAGGGCAGCGCGCTCAAACTCGTTTATACGCCGCTGCACGGAAGCGGCAACGTGCCCGTGCGCGAGGTGCTGAAGCGCATCGGCGTCACGAACGTGACCGTGGTCAAAGAGCAGGAAGCGCCGGACGGCGACTTCCCGACGGTCAGCGCGCCGAACCCCGAGGACCCGAACGCGTTCACGCTGGCGTTCCGCTATGCGGAGGAGGTCGGCGCAACGGTCATCATCGGCACCGATCCGGACAGCGACCGGCTGGGCTGCGCGGTGAAAAAGAACGACGGCACATGGGCGGTCCTCACCGGAAATCAGATCGGCGCGATCCTGATCCATTCGCTTCTCAGTTCGTACCGCGACACCGGAAAGCTTCCGAAGGACGGGCTCGTGGTGCGCTCGATCGTGTCCACGCACCTTGCCGATGCGATCTGCGCGCGCTTCGGCGTCGAGATCCGCGAGGTGCTCACCGGCTTCCGCTTCATCGCGGAACAAATCGCGGAATGTGAACAGACGCATGCGCACACCTTCCTGTTCGGCTTTGAAGAGAGTTATGGCTTCCTCGCGGGCAGCTTTGCGCGCGACAAGGACGCGATCTGCGCGGCGATGCTCGTCGCGGAGGCATGCGTGGTCTGTGCCGAAAAGGGCATGACGCTGTACGACGTGCTCGAGGAGATCTACAACACCTACGGCTTCTATCGCGAAAAGGTCAAGTCCTATACGCTCGAGGGCAAGGAAGGCATCGAAGCGATCAAAGGCGCGATGGTGAAGCTCAGAGAAGCGCCGCTCGCATCGATCGCCGCAACGCCGGTCGTGAAGAGCGAGGATTTCTTAAAGCCGGAAGAGACCGGACTGCCGAGCTCGAACGTGCTTCGCATGACGCTCGACGACGGCGCATGGATCACCGTGCGTCCGTCCGGCACCGAGCCGAAGCTGAAGCTGTACATCGGCGCGCATGCCGCAGCCGACGAAGCGGTTGAAGCACGGCTGAATGCGCTGATGAACGATATGGACCGCACACTGTCCGAACTGCTCGGACTGTAATCCCGAAAGGAGAACGCATATGGCATTGACTCCTCACAACGACGCACAGAAAGGCGATTTTGCAAAGACCGTGCTGATGCCCGGCGATCCTTTGCGCGCAAAGTTCATTGCGGAAACGTACCTCGATGATCCGAAGCTTGTTACGAGCATCCGCAACGTTTACGGCTATACGGGCACCTATGAGGGCAAGCGCGTATCCGTCATGGCGAGCGGCATGGGCAACCCGTCGATCGGCATTTACTGCTACGAGCTGTTCAATTTCTACGGCGTGGAAAGCATCATCCGCGTCGGTTCGGCAGGCGCGTATCATCCCGATCTCAAGCTCTTTGACATCATCATCGGGCAGGGCGCCTGCACGAATTCGAACTTCGCCGCGCAGTTCAATCTGCCCGGCACGTTCGCGCCGATCGCGGACTTCGGTCTCTTAAGAAAGGCGGTCGATACGTGCGAGGCGATGGGCGCGCGGTACATGGTCGGCAACATCATGAGTTCCGACGTGTTCTACGATGACGATCCGGAGGCGTGGAAGCAGTGGCGAAAGATGGGCGTGCTCGGCGCGGAAATGGAAGCGGCGGCGCTCTATATGACGGCGGCGCGCTTCGGCAAAAAGGCGCTCGCGATCGACACGATCAGCGACATCATCGGCACGCACGAAGAGACCACGCCCGAACAGCGTCAGACCGCATTCGATCAAATGATCCGCGTGGCGCTTGCCGTTGCGGAGGAATAAAGGAGAAAGAAAAATGATCAAGCACATCGTTCTGTTCAAGTTTGAGAACCCGGAAGAAAACATCCCCGTCGTCCGCGAGTCGCTGTATGCGCTCGTCGACAAGATCCCCGAGATCGTGCATATGCAGATCGGGGCGGACTTCATGCACTCGCCGCGCAGCTTCGACATGGCGCTGCTGGTCGACTGCAGAACGAAAGAGGACCTGAAGATCTACGATCAGCATCCGGATCATAACGCGGCGCGCGTGTACATCCATGCGCACTGCGTCGAATCCAAGACGGTCGATTTCGAGTATTGATGGGAACCTTTCGGGTCGTTTCCCCGTACGAACCGCAGGGCGATCAGCCGCAGGCGATCGAAGATCTGGCGAACAGCATCAAAGCCGGCAATCCGATGTCGGTGCTGCTGGGCGTAACGGGAAGCGGAAAAACCTATACGATGGCAAAAGTGATCGAGCGCGTGCAGAAGCCCACGCTCGTCCTTGCGCATAACAAAACGCTCGCCGCGCAGCTCTGCTCCGAATTCAAGGAGCTGTTTCCCGACTCCGCGGTCGAGTTTTTTGTTTCGTACTACGATTATTATCAGCCGGAGGCATATCTGCCGGCAAGCGACACCTACATCGAAAAGACGATCGAAGTCAACGACGAGATCGACAAGCTCCGCCACTCCGCGACCTGCGCGCTGAACGAGCGAAACGACGTCATCATCGTCGCGTCGGTTTCGTGCATCTACGGACTGGGCGATCCGGAGGAATATCTGAAGCTTTCGGTTTCGCTCCGGGAAGGCATGGAAGTCGACCGCAGAGAGGTCATGCAGCGGCTCATCGAGATCCAGTATCAGCGCAACGACATGGATTTCCAGCGCGGCACGTTCCGCTCGCACGGCGACACGCTCGACATCTATCCGGTCAACTGGACGGACAAGGCGCTGCGCATCGGCTTTTTCGGCGACGAGGTGGAGCGGATCTCCGAAATCAACGTGCTGACCGGCGAGGTGCTGACAAGACGAAGCCACGTCGCGATCTTTCCGGCTTCGCACTACGCGACCGGACATGAAAAGATGCAGAAGGCGCTCCGGGAGATCGAGGCGGATATGGAGGTGCAGGAAAAGATGTTCCTCGACACCAACCGTCCGCTGGAGGCGGAGAGAATCCGTTCGCGCGTGCTGCACGACATCGAGATGATGCAGGAGATCGGGTTCTGCAGCGGCATCGAAAACTATTCGCGCTATTTCGACGGCAGAAAGCCGGGCGAGCCGCCCTATACGCTGATCGACTATTTCCCGAAGGACTTTCTGATGTTCATCGACGAAAGCCACGTCACGCTGCCGCAGGTCGGCGGGATGTTCCGCGGCGACCGCGCCAGAAAGGACGCGCTGGTCGAATACGGCTTCCGTCTGCCGAGCGCAAGGGACAACCGTCCGCTGAAGTTCGAGGAGTTCATGGACCGCGTGCCGCAGATCGTCTGCGTTTCGGCGACCCCGGCGAGCTTCGAGCTTTCGCGCGCGGCGGTCGTTGCCGAACAGATCATCCGTCCGACGGGTCTCATCGACCCCGAGGTTTCGGTCCGTCCGGTCAAGGGACAGATCGACGACCTTCTGGGCGAGGTGCGCATACAGGCGCAAAAGGGCTTTCGCACGCTCATCACCACGCTCACCAAGCGCATGGCGGAGGACCTCACCGAATACCTCGACCGCATGGGCGTTCGCGTGCGCTACATGCACAGCGACATCGACACGCTGGACCGCATGGAGATCATCCGAGATCTCCGGCTCGGTGAATTCGACGCGCTCGTGGGCATCAACCTGTTAAGAGAAGGTCTCGACCTGCCGGAGGTGGGTCTTGTTGCGATCCTCGACGCGGATAAAGAGGGCTTTCTGCGCTCGGAAACGAGTCTGATCCAGACGATCGGCCGCGCCGCGCGAAACGCCGAGGGACGCGTCATTCTCTATGCCGATTCGATCACGCCCTCCATGCGCCGCGCGATGGACGAAACGGCGCGCCGCAGAGCGAAGCAGACGGCGTTCAACAAGGCGCACAACATCACGCCGAAGACGATCCAAAAGAAGATTTACGACACGCTGCTGATCTCGCGGCATGAGGAAGAAAAACCCGAAAGCTTAACCGAATGGCAGAAGAAGGAGCGCATCGCGATCCTCACCGAGCAGATGCAGGACGCCGCGCGCTCGCTCGAATTTGAGACGGCGGCGAAGCTGCGCGATCAGATCCTTGCCCTGAAGGGCGAAAAGACACAGAAGAAGACCGATCTTCGTCCCGGTCAGATCGGCGCGCACAAGCGTGCCCGCGAAAAGACGCACAAATAACCTATGAAACAACGGCTTGCGATTTTCATACTGACGGTACTGCTCCTGCCCGCGCTTGCGTGCAGGGGCGTTGACGCGCCGCAAAGCACGCCGGTCCCGACGGAGATCCCGGCGGACACCGTGACCGTCGAGGAGAGCACCGTCGAACTGACCGTTCCGTCGACGCCCGAACCGACGCCGGTCCCGACCGACACGCCCGCGCCGACGGAGACGCCGACGCCGGAACCGACCGCAACGCCCGAACCGACGCCCGACGGACTGCTGGGCGGACGGTACGACGGGTTTATCGACGGCGAACCGCAGAAGACGGAGCTGAGCTACAAGAGCGAACGGCTTTCGATCGAAATCACGCGATACGACAGCTCGCCGCTGACGCGTCACCTCGTTTATTTCGTGTGCGATATCCATATGCAGGACATTGACGCGCTGCGCACGGCAAGCTGGGACGGCAATTTCGGCATCCGCGGAGAAAAGCTGTGGGCGCCGGTCAAACGCATGGCGGGCGATGCGAATGCGCTGCTCGCGATCAACGGCGACTATTATTCCTATCATCCGCATACGGGACTCGTCATCCGCAACGGCGAGCGCTATGCGCCCGACCCGTGGAAGCCGTGGAAGGGGCATCAGATCCTGTTCCTGTACCGCGACGGCACGGTGGCGCTGTTCGAATCCGACACGTTCGATCCGGATGCGACGGACCTTTCGAACGTCTGGCAGGCGTGGGAGTTCGGTCCGAGCCTGCTGGATGAATCCGGCGCCGCGCGCACATCGTTCCACAAGGCGTATCGGGACATCGACCGCGCCAATCCGCGCACGGTGTTCGGCTATTACGAGCCGGGACATTACTGCTTCGTCGTCATCGACGGACGCAAGAGCGGCTATTCAAACGGGCTGACGCTCGTGCAGGAGGCGCAGCTGATGGAGTCGCTCGGCTGCGCGGTCGCGTTTAATCTCGACGGCGGACAGACGACGCAGCTTTACTGGAACGAAACGATCTGCAACGTGCCGTACGACGGCGGCCGTTCCACGAGCGACATCATCTATATCATCGATCCCGCCGTGTCCGACTGAGAAAAGGCACAAAAAAGAACCGTCCGGAAAGACAGCGCTTTCCGAACGGTTCTTCTTTTTTTCCGATCATCTCATGCGAAAGACGAGCGCATCCCCGTTCAGCACCTTGCCTGCCGGCAGGAACAGACGGTCGGCGTCGCGCGCGAGACCGAAGTGATAGAAGATCAGCATCGCGCCGTCGTAGCCGCACGGCACCAGAACGCCCTCCTTCCACGTATAGCGCAGCTCCTGTCCGAACCAGCCGCCCTCTTCGTCGGGGCAGGTCTTTTGCCAGCACTGCACGCGCATGCCGTAGTATTCGGCGACGAACGGACGCAGACCGTTTTCATCGGTGCCTGTGCCGATCTCGGCGTCGGTCTTGTAGTAATCGCCGTAAGTCATCGCGCTCTGCATGCCGTTCTTCTGCGCGTCCTCTCCGGAAAAGACCAGCTGCACGGTCACGACGTGCCACTCATATCCCTCCCGCGCCGGGAAGGTTTCGTCGCCCGCGATCACCTTGTGGTCGAGGATCTCGACCGTTCCGGTCACGTCGACGTCGTAGTCCTCATAGGATGCGGTCGTATACGGATACGGTTTGCCGACCTCCATATAGGTGAGGGCAAGCCCCTCGCAGTCCGCGGCGACTGGTTCGCCTTCGACAAATCCGCAGCGCATGCAGGTCGCGCCGTTCTGATACGTCGCTTCCGAAAACAAATGCCCGAGCGGTTCGCCGACTCGATCGCCGCAGCGTGCGCAGACCTCGGGCTCGGTGCAGGTCGCGGGAAGATAGTCGTGTCCCAGCGGGTCGCCGCGCGTTTTACCGCAGCGCGAGCAGGTTTCGGGCTCGGTGCAGGTCGCGGGGACATAGTCGTGTCCGAGCGGATCGCCGCGCGTTTCGCCGCAGCGCGAGCAGGTTTCGGGCTCGGTGCAGGTCGCAGGCGCAAAGGTGTGATTGTTGAACAGACAGGTGGTCAAAAGCAGCGTGACAAGCACCGCGACCGCCGCGGCGGTCACGCCGACGCCGATCCACAGAACGATCCGTTTCATGCGCGCTCCTTTCCGAAATCCGATCGCCTTTCGCGGCGGTTCGATCATTTGATGTAGTGTATCATATGCCGCATGCGTTTGCAAGTATGCAAACGCCGCATCCGTCCGGCATGTTCCGCATGTTTTTCTTGTGTTTCGCCCAAAATATGATATACTGAACAAAAAGAAAAGGAGATTCGCATATGGAACTGAAAGACAACTGGAAAAAGGTCGGCAAGGGCTTCGGCGAGCTCGGCAAGGACCTCGGCGAACTCGGTAAAGACCTCGGCGTCAGCATCGTGAAGTCGGTCAAAAAGGGTGCGGAAAAGGTCTCCGAATGGGCGGATTCCGAGGAGAAAAAGGACGCGCCGCATGCGGACGTCGTGATCGAACCGGACCGGAAGGAAGAGTAAACGGTGGCCCACGGCAAACGGACGGACGCGTCGCTTCGCGGGTATCTGAACGGCGTCGTCGCGCTTGCGGCGCGGTGCGCAAAACAGGCGGGACGGTCCGATATCAGCGTGGATGTGTACGCGGCGGACGCGTTTCCGCGCGCTTTTCTGAAATCATATCGCATCCGCAAAGAGGTCGTTCTCCGGGAAACGGGAGAGACCTTCTCTCAAGCGCTCTCGCAGTGGCTCGGCGAAGGCGACCCGGTTGTTATGCATGTAACGGAGCTGTTTGAATACGAACTCGGCAAAGCGAAGCGCGTGCTGCGCGCGGCGGACGAATCCGCGCTGTGCGGCGATCTCTCGGGCAGCGAACATGGATTCGGCGCGTACTGGTTCACCGAGGACGTGTTCTTCGTTGCGTTCGAGACGCAGACACTGGTGTTTTTGATGGGCAACAACGACTGAACGGAGGCAGGCATGAAGCATACGACAATCCTGGTGATCGACGCGCAGGGCGGCGGACTCGGCAGACAGCTGATCCTCGAGATCAAAAAGCGGTTCGCGCAGGCGGAGGTCCTCGCGGTCGGCACAAACGCAGCGGCGACGGCGGCGATGCTGAAGGCGGGTGCGGACGCGGCGGCAACCGGAGAAAACGCGGTGGCGGTGGCATGCAGACGCGCGGACTATATCATCGGACCGGTCGGCATCGTGATCGCGGACGCCATGCTCGGCGAAATCACGCCGACGATGGCGCGCGCCGTTGCGCAGGCGAATGCAAGGCGGATCCTGATCCCGTTTTCCAACTGCTACAACTATATCGCGGGCGTTTCGGATTTCTCCGCAACGCGCCTTGTCGAGGATGCGCTGAACGAATTAAAAAAACAGGTGACAGAACGGGAAGAACTGTGATATAATCTATTATACGCCGCCGGCACGAAGCCGCCGGCGCCGCGCAGAAGCGCGGACGGGACCCGAAGAATCGAACAAACGTATGTCAGGAAGGCATGCGGCTTTTCCGAAGAAAAGCGGCGCCTTCTGTTTTATTTATGCGAAACATGACGTCCAAAACCAAATATGCCGCAGCGTTCGCCGCGCTGATCGCATCCGTGATCGCGCTGTGCGTTGTCTGCCTGTTCGTCGGCTCTTCGAACATGACGTTCAACGAGAGCATGGCGGCGCTGCTGCGCCGCGGCAGTGCGGCGCACGAACGCATTATCTGGAGCATCCGCATCCCGCGCATGCTTGCGGCGCTGATCGCCGGCGCGGGGCTTTCGACTGCGGGTCTGATCCTGGAGACCGATCTGAACAACGCGATGGCGTCGCCCTCGACGCTCGGCGTGTCGAACGCGGCGGTGTTCGGCGCGAACGTGTCGATCATCATCGGCGCGGGCGGTTTTCTGGAGACGGGCAATCATCTTGCGAACTATATGAGCGGCGTCAATCTGTATGCGACCTCGCTCGTTGCGTTCCTGTTTGCGGCGCTTTCGGTGCTGCTGATCCTGGGACTTTGCCGCATGCGCGCGTTCACGCCCGGCGTGGTCGTGCTCGCGGGGATCGCGATCGGCGCGGTCTGGACCGCGGCGACGACCGTGCTGCAGTTTTATGCCACCGACGTGGGGCTGTCCGCGGCGATCATCTGGACGTTCGGCGATCTCGGCCGCGCAACGTATCGGACGGACCTGATCATGGCGTCCGTCATCGTGCCGGGGATCGTATTCTTTTCGATCATGAGCTGGCGGCTCAATGCGCTGCTTTCGGGTGATGCGGCGGCGAAGAGCATGGGCGTGAACGTGAACGCGCTGCGCTTTTCGACGATGCTCGTCGCGTCGCTGATTACGGCGGTGTGCGTGTCGTTCCTCGGCATGATCGGCTTTGTCGGGATCATCTGCCCGCATATCGTGAAGCGCATCCTGGGGCACGACCACCGCGTCACGGTCCCGGCGTCCGCGCTGTGCGGCAGTCTGCTGCTGCTTCTGGCGGACACGCTGTCCAGAACGCTCGGAAGCGGTTCCGCGCTGCCGGTCGGCGCGATCACGTCGCTGTTCGGCGCGCCGTTCTTCCTTGCGATCATCTTTTTACGAAAGGGGCACGGCGAAGATGCTTGAGATCCGCGATCTGGTTTTTCGGTATACGCGGCGCGGTCCGCTCGTGTTAAACGGCGTTTCGCTCGACCTCGGACGCGGCGAGATCGGCGTACTGCTCGGACGCAACGGCGCGGGCAAAACGACGCTGTTTCAGACGATCCTCGGCATGCAGAAACCCGAGCGCGGCAGCATCCGATTCGACGGCGAGGACCTTCTGAACTGTTCGCGGCGCGAGCGCGCACAGCGCATCGCATACGTGCCGCAGCGCATCCCGTTCGGCGCGCTGACCGTATTCGACACCGTGCTCGTCGGGCGGATCTCCCGGTTCGGCGTGCGCGCAGGCAGGGACGATCGCGCGATCACGGAGCGCGTTCTCGACGAGATGCAGCTTTCCGATCTTTCACAGCGCAATGTGGAAACGCTGTCCGGCGGCGAGCGGCAAAAGGTCGCGATCGCCCGTGCGCTCGTGCAGCAGCCGCAGCTTCTCGTCTTTGACGAGCCGACCGGAAACCTCGACCTGTATAACGAGCAGCTGATCCTTTCCGAGGCGCGCAAGGCGGCGAAAGAGCGAAACATCGGCATTCTGATGTCCGTGCACGATCTCGATCAGGCGCTGTCGCTCGGCGATCGGTTCTATCTGATGAAGAACGGCGCGATCCGATATACCGGAGGAAGGGAGATCATGACCGAACCGGTCATCCGCGAAACATTCGATGCGCGCGTGCGCGTCGTGACCATAGACGGACAAAAACATATCATCAACGGAGGAATGGATTCATGAAACGGATTATCGCATTGCTTTTGATGCTCGTTCTGCTGACGGGCGTGTTCGCCTGCGCATCGCAGGAAGCGCCGCAGAGCGCGGCAGAACCGACACAGGAACCGACGGCAGAGCCCGTCGCCGCGGAGGAGCCGACCGAAGCGCCCGCCGCGCCCGAAGAACCCGCGCCGGCCGAGCCGGAACCGGTCGTGCTGACCGACATGATCGGCCGCGAAGTGACCGTCACGCCCGGCAGTTACACGCGCGTGGTCTGCATCGGCGCGGGCGCGCTGCGCATGTATTCGTATGTTGCGGACGTAACCCTGCTGTGCGGCGTCGAGGACATCGACAACACGACGCTCGAGGACCGCCCGAAGATGTTCGATTCCGTCGCGCGTCCGTATATGCTCGCATACGGCGACGTGTTTGCGACCCTGCCCTCGTGCGGCGTCGGCGGACCGAACGCGCAGGCGGCGGAAGCCGAGAAGATCCTTGCCTGCAATCCGGACATCGTCATTTCCGAATACGAGGACGTCGAAAAGGAAGACGCGCTCGAGGAACAGCTCGGCGTTCCGGTCGTGACCCTGAAATCCGGCTCCGACGGCGTGTTCGACGAACGCTTCTTCGGCAGTCTGCGGCTGCTGGGCTTTATCTTTACAACGACCGACAGGGCGGAAGCGCTGATCTCGTTCATCGAAGCGGAGCGCGCCGAGATCGAACACCGCACCGCGGATGTTGCGGACGAAGAAAAACCGACGGTCTATCTGTGCGGGCTCGGCAACTGGGGCACGACGAACCATCTGATGACCGCAAAGGAATACATGCCGTTCGCGGTGGCGAACGTGAAGAATGCGGTGACCGACACGGAGGGACGCTACATTCAGGAGATCGAAGAGGAGAAGTTTGTCGCGATCGGCGAAAGCATGGACGTCATGATCATCGACGCCGCGGCGGTCAAGAACATCAAGCCGCTGTACGCCGAGAATCCCGCGATGTTCGATACGTGCAAGGCGTGGCAGAACGGCGAGGTCTATCTCGAAATGGCGTACAATGCGTATTACACGAACTATGAGATCGCGCTGATGAACACCTGGTTCCTCGCAAAGACGGTCTATCCGGACCGCTTTGCGGACGTCGATATGACGGCCAAGACCGACGAGATCACGAACGCGTTCTTCGGGCAATCGCTCGCGGAACAGATTTTCGCGGCGAAGGCGAGCTTCGGCGGGTATCAGAAGATCGACACCGAGACCTTCTTTGACTGAGCCATGGTCGATCCGAACAGAGTTGCCGCGTTTTTCGATCGCCTCGCGCCGCGGTGGGACGCGGATATGATCCGCGACGACGCCGTCATCGGGACGATACTCGACAACGCGCAGGTGCGTTCCGGCGCGCATGTGCTGGACGTTGCGTGCGGCACGGGCGTGCTGATACCGGATTATCTTGCGCGAAACGTCGCGTCGGTCACGGCGATCGATCTGTCGCCGGAGATGGCGCGTATCGCCGCGGACAAATTCCGGGATGCAAAAAACGTCACCGTGCTGTGCGGCGACGCGGCGGGTCGGGATTATGAACGGCGGTTCGACTGCATCGTGGTATACAACGCGTTTCCGCATTTTGCCGATCCCGAACGGCTGATCGAAGCGCTTTCGGCACAGCTGAATCCCGGAGGGACGCTTACGGTCGCGCACGGGATGAGCCGCGAACAGATCAACCGGCACCATACGGGCATCACCGAGGCGGTTGCATCGGACCTGATGCCGGCGGAGGAGCTGAAAGCGATCTTCGAGCGATATCTTACGGTCACAACGGCGCTGTCCGATGCGCGTATGTATCAGGTGGCAGGTAAAAAGGAATAGATGAAAAACAACGATCCCGCGGGCATCCCGCGGGATCGCATTTTTTCGGATCGATCGCAGACAGCGTGCGCTTGGCTACGCCTGCAGAAACAGCGCGCGGATGGCTTCGGACACGTCGGAAACGCGCACGAGCTTCATGCCGACCTCGCCGACCTTGCTGCGCGCCGGGATCAGCGCGGTCGTATAGCCGAGCCGCACGGCTTCTTTGAGCCGCGTTTCGAGCTGCGAGGCGGGTCGGATCTCGCCGGTCAGTCCCACTTCGCCGATCAGAACGGTCTGTTCCGGGATCGGCTTTTCCAGCACGGAGGAGGCGAGACACATGGCGGTCGCAAGATCCGCGCCGCGGTCGAGCACGCGCAGACTCCCCGCGATATCGCAGTAAACGTCCTGATCGGACAGCTTCAGCCGCGCTTTGCGCTCGAGCACGGCGAGCAGCACGTTGAGCCGGTTGTAATCGAGCCCGATCGCGGTCCTTCTGGGGCTTCCGAACGCCGTCGGGCACAGCAGCGACTGGATCTCGCACAGCAGCGGGCGCGAGCCCTCCAGCACGCAGGTGATCGCCGTGCCGGCCACATGCCGTCCCGAAACGAACAGCGCGCCCGGATCGCGCACCTCGCGCATGCCGGTCTCGCACATTTCGAACACGCCGAGCTCGTTGGTCGAGCCGAAGCGGTTTTTGACCGCGCGCAAAAGCCGCAGCCCCTCGTGCCGGTCGCCCTCAAAGTACAGCACCGTGTCGACGATGTGTTCGAGCACGCGCGGTCCCGCGATCGCACCGTCCTTGGTGACGTGTCCGACGATGAACACGACCGTGCCGGTATCCTTTGCAAACCGCGTAAAGAGCGCCGTCGACGCGCGCACCTGCGAAACGCTGCCCGCCGCGCTTTCCGCGGTTTCGGACTGCATCGTCTGGATCGAATCGACGATCATCATGACCGGACTGCATTCTTTGGCGCGTTCGATCGCATCCTCTGCGGAAGTTTCCGTATACAGCAGCAGGTTTTCGCCCTTCACGCCGAGCCGGTCGGCGCGCAGGCGGATCTGCGAATTGCTTTCCTCGCCCGATACGTACAGCACCGGCCCCTGCGCGGAAAGATTGTCCGCGGCTTCGAGCAGCAGCGTCGATTTTCCGATGCCGGGATCGCCGCCGAGCAGCACGACCATGCCCTTGACAAGTCCGCCGCCGAGCACGCGGTCGAGCTCCGAAATGCCCGTAGAGATGCGCGTTTGCGCCTCCGCCTTCACGCGGGAAAGCGGCACCGCCTTCGTCTGACCCGCCGCCGTCGGGCGCACGGATACGCGTTCCTCCTCGACGAGCGTGTTCCAGCTGCCGCACTGGGGACATTTTCCCATCCAGCGCGGCGTTTCGTATCCGCATTCTCCGCATACATACAGCGTTTTTTCTTTCATAGCGTCAATCTCCGACCGTCATAAATTCCATGATATCCTTGTCGCGCCACGTCACGTCCATCCACACGATCACGTCGCCGCCCGCCGCGAGCAGCATCGCCGTTTCATCGCTGCGGGTTGTGCAGAACGTCGTGCCGTCGCCGTAGTAATACACATAGTTTTTGTCGTAGCGCGAGTAGGCGATGAATCCGTCGCCCAGGAAAAAGTCGACCGCGCCGGTCGCGGCTTCGACCGTCTTTTCGCCGTCATAAAACAACACGCGCCCGTCTGCGGCGTGATCGGAATCCAGAAAAGCGATCCCGTCCGCATTCATCTGCGGGTCGTGCACATAGTCCGCGTCGACGGGAACGGTCTCGCTTTCGCCGCTTGCGGGGTCGAAAGAAACGAGCGCGCCTTCGGGTGAAACGTAAACGAGCCTGCCGCCGTATGCGAACGGTTTCGACAGCGCGTAGGGCGAGCCGTCGTAGATCGCGAGCGTCGCGCTTTCGCCCGTTTCGAGATCGACCGCAAAGAGCTTATCGCGCGATTGTCCGGTGCGCTCGATCCAAAAAGCGGTATCGCCGATCACGACGGGACGTAAAAGTCCGGCATGCACGGTCTTGAGCGCACGGGCGCCGCCGCTCTGCCGGTCGTATGCCATCATGCGTCCGCCGCCGTTCGCCGCCGCGTCGAGATAGACGATCCAGCGCTCGTTCATCGCCGGGAACCGGATGCTCTTATACTGCAGCGGCAGCGCAAGGAAGGTGTGCGTGCCCGCTTTGGTGTCATAGAGGTATGCGCGCACGAACGCCGCCGTGCCGTCCGGCGTGTAGTTGCCGACCGCGCACAGGATCGTATCGCCGACGACGGAAACGTCCGAGGCATACTGATATTCGGGGATGACGATCTCGGTCTGCATCGTTTTGAGATCGGCGTTATACAGCTTGTGCCCGGGATACGGGTCGGGCGTGGGCTCCGGCGTCGGCTCCGGAGAGGGCGTCGGCGTCGCTTCCGGCTCGGCGCACGAATAGGCGTGCGAGGCAAGCCCTTTGAAAAACGGAACGACGTAGGTCCACGCCGCCCAGACGAGCGCGGCAAGCAGCGCCAGCCCGAGCAGGATCTCGAGATAAGGCGCAAGCCGGAATCGTTTGAACCGGTTTTTGATCTTTTCGGTGGAGCGGTACCGCTTTTCGTGCTTCATGCCGCTATTTTACTATTTTTTTGAAGCGCGGTCAACCGCCGCGCCGCAAATGGGCATTGTGATTCCGAAAAGAATGTGTTATACTGCACTCTGTAGGATTGCGCGATCACGCGCATATCCGGAAAGGAACGATCGCTTTGGCACGGCGCGCATTGTATCGCGAATATCGTCCGGAGACCTTCCGGGAGGTCATCGGACAGGACCATATCACCACGATCCTGAAGAATCAGGTGCGGGAGGGCAAGCTTTCCCACGCGTATCTGTTCTGCGGCTCGCGCGGAACGGGCAAGACGACTTCGGCGAAGATCCTCGCCCGCGCGGTCAACTGTCTCACGCCCGAAGACGGCGAACCGTGCATGAAGTGCGAGGCGTGCAGGCTTGCCATGGCGGGCAGCGCGGACGTCATCGAGATCGACGCGGCGTCGAACAACGGCGTCGACAACGTGCGTTCTTTGATCGAGCAGGCGCAGTTTGCGCCGCTTGAGCTTCGCTATCGCGTGTTCATCATCGACGAGGTGCATATGCTCTCGACGGCGGCGTTCAACGCGCTGCTGAAAACGCTCGAGGAGCCGCCCGCGCACGTGCTGTTCATTCTTGCGACGACCGAGCCGCAGAAGCTTCCGGCGACGATCGTTTCGCGCTGTCAGCGCTTCGATTTTCATCGGCTTTCGATCGCGCACATCATCGCAAACCTCACCGCGGTCCTGAAAAAAGCGGGCGCAAGCATCGACCCGAACGGACTGCGCCTCATCGCCCGCGCGGCGGACGGCGGCATGCGCGACGCGCTTTCGCTTGCCGATCAGTGCCTGTCGTTTGCGGGGAACAACGTCAGCGAACAGGACGTATACGACGCGCTCGGCACGGTTTCCGGCGCGATGCTCGAACAGACGGCGGACGCGCTTTTGACGGGCAACGCGCAGAACGCGGTGCGCGCGCTCGACACGGTGGTGGGCAGCGGACGCGACCTCGGCGTGTTTCTGGGCGACCTCGCGCGGCATTTCCGCGCGCTGCTGCTCAGTAAGACCTGCGGCGACTGCGCGGACCTTCTCGACTGCACCGACGATCAGATGCAGCGGTATCTGAAGGCGGCGAAGGGTGCGGACGAAGCGCGCATCCTCTATGCGCTGGAACAGATCTTAAAGGTGCAGAGCACACTGAAGCTGTTTTCCGCACCGCGCATCCCGATCGAGGCGGCGTTCATCCGCATCACGAAACCGGTCGACGACCGGAGCTTTGCGGCGCTTGAATCGCGCGTTGCGGCGCTCGAACAGCGTCCCGCGGCGCCTGCGGCGGAAAAACGTGCGGAAGCGGCGAAGGAACCGGAATACGACGAGCCGCCGATGCTCGAGGCGCCGCCGGAACAGGCGCCGATCGATCTTCCGTGGGACGAACCGGAGTCGGAACGGGCGTCCGCGCCCGCGGCAAAGCCGAAGAGCGCGGCAGCCCCGCAGCCCGAAGCCGAGCCGGCAAGCGCGCCCGAACGCGTCCAAAAACCGGCTGAACATGCGGCGCCGGGCGACGCCGAGGCGATCTGGGCAAAGGCGAAGGCGAAGATCATGGAGATGAATCCGATGGTCTATATGTATGCAAAGGATACGCGCGGCGCGGCGCTCAACGGCGACGTGCTCGTGGTGGAATTTCCCGCATCGCAGGAGAGCAAGCTGAACGGGCTCAACGCGGCGCGGAACCTGAAGATCGCGAAGGACGCGATCGAGACGGTGCGTCCCGGCACGGAGCTGAGCTTCCGGCTCGCGGCGCTGCTCAACGAAAACGAAGAAAAACTGAAGGAGCTGTTCGGCAGCTCGCTTACGATCAAGTAACGGAGGTAACAACATGGCAAAAGGCGGATTCCCGAGAGGCGGCATGGGCGGCATGAACATGCAGCAGATGATGATGAAAGCGCAGAAGATGCAGCAGGACATCCAGAGAAAGCAGGATGAGCTCAACGCGGCCGAGTTCTCGGCAACGGCGGGCGGCGGCATGGTGACGGTCACCGTGCTCGGCGACAAGACCGTGCAGTCGATCAAGCTGGATCCCGCGTGCGTCGATCCGGACGATGTGGAAATGCTCGAGGATCTGATCGTGGCGGGCGTGAACGCGGCGCTGAAGGAGGCGTCCGATACCGTCGAACGCGAGATGGCGAAGATCACCGGCGGCATGGGTCTCGGCTTCTGATATGGCAATCGCATCGATCGAAAAACTGACGACGCAGCTTGCGCGGCTGCCCGGCGTCGGACACAAGACGGCGCAGCGGCTCGCGTATCATCTTCTGAGCGTGCCGAAAGAGCAGGCGCAGGAGCTGTCCGAGGCGATCAACGACGCGCGCGAAAAGGTGCATCCGTGCCCGATCTGCGGCGCGTTCACCGATCTGGATACGTGCGAGATCTGCGCGGATCCGCGGCGCACCGAGGAAACGGTGTGCGTGGTGAGCGACGCGCGCGACGTGCTTTCCATGGAAAAAACGCGCGAGTTCAGGGGGCATTATCATGTGCTGAACGGCTCGCTTTCGCCGATGAACGGCATCGGTCCCGGCGCGCTGCGCATCAACGCGCTGATCGAGCGGTGCAAATCGGGACAGGTCAAGGAGGTCATCCTTGCCACGAATCCCGACGTGGAAGGCGAAGCCACCGCGGCATATATCGCAAAGCTTTTGAAGCCGATGGGGATCGTGACGTCGCGCATCGCGCACGGCATCCCGATCGGCGGCAATCTCGAATATACCGATGAAGTGACGCTGGCAAAGGCGTTGGAAGGGCGCAGGATCTTATAAAATGAAGCTTCGATGGACGATCGTTCTGCCGATCACGGCGCTGCTTTTCGGCTGCGCTCTTTTGGGTGCGCCCGAAGCCGAACGAACGCCCGAACCGACGGAGGTCCCCGCGACGCCGGTCGTTACGGCCGTACCGGAGGAAACGCCGGTTGCCGTCGCGATCGAAACGGCGACGCCCGCCGCAGCGCCGACGGTGCCGCCGCCTCCGACGCCGGAGCCGACGCCCACGCCCGAACCGCCGCTGTACGGGATCACGATCGCGATCGATCCGGGGCATCAGGCGAAACCGGATTACGGCATGATCCCGCTCGGACCGGACTCGACCGAGCAGACATATGCCTGCACGGCGGGCACGCGCGGGATCGCGTCGAACGTGTACGAATATCAGGTCAACCTCGACGTGGCGCAGAAGCTCAAAGCGCTGCTGGAGGCGAACGGCGCGACGGCGATCCTGACGCGCACGACGAACGATGTGAATCTGTCGCAAAGCGCGCGCGCCGCGATCATCAACGAGAGCGAAGCGGACCTTGCGATCCTGCTGCACTGCAACGGCACGGACGATACGTCGGAGCGCGGCGCGTTCATGATGGTGCCCGAGCACGACTGCACGGAGCATTTTTCGGAAAACACGGAAGCGGCCGACACGATCCTCGCTTCGTACTGCGCGGCGACCGGCATCGCGGTGCACAAGCTCCCCGGCATTACCTACCGGCGCGATCAGGCGTGCTTCAATTGGTGCACGAGACCGGTCATTTGTATAGAAATGGGGTATCTGAGCAATGAAACGGAAGACTTGCTCTTGACGAACGCCGCATTTCAAGATAAGATGGCATTTGGGATTTCCGAGGGGATCCTGACGTATTTCAATTCGGAGGCAACCGAATAAGGAGGAGTTGGATGGATAAACCGATTTGCGTGCAGTCCGAAGTCGGACGGCTCAGGACTGTCATGCTGCACAGACCGGGCAAGGAGCTCGAAAACCTGATGCCCGATTATCTTTCCCGTCAATTGTTCGACGACATTCCGTATCTGGTCCATGCCAGGGAGGAACACGATCAGTTCGCAAAGACGCTGCGCGACTGCGGCGTGCAGGTGCTGTACCTTGAGGAGCTTCTGAAGGAAGCGATCGAGGCGGCGGGTGCGCAGGAGGAGCTGATCTGGGAGTACATCCGCGAGGCAAACATCAACGCCGAAGGCGCGGAACAGGCGGTCAACGCATATCTGTCCTCGAAACCGCTCGACGAGCTCGTGCAGATCCTGGCGGGCGGCGTGCGCAAGAGCGATCTCGATAAGGTCGAAAAGCGTCATCTCGTCGATTATACCGACGATAAGTATCCGTTCTACGTCGATCCCATGCCGAATCTGTATTTCACGCGCGACCCGTTCATGAACGTGGGCGACGGCGTGCTGATCTCGCGCATGGCGAACGAAGTCAGACGGCGCGAAACGCTGTTCGCAAAATATATTTTCAAGTATCATCCGGTCTATAAGTGGGTCCCGAAGTATCACGATCGCACCGACGTGCATTCGCTCGAAGGCGGCGACTGCCTTGTGCTTTCGCCCGAAACCGTGGCGTTCGGCATGTCGCAGCGCACGAGCGCGCAGGCGGTGGAGCTTGCTGCGAACCGTCTGATCGGCGAGCGTACCGGCATCCGTCAGATCCTGGCGGTCGATATCCCGAAGGTGCGCGCGTTCATGCATCTCGACACCGTCATGACGATGGTGGACGTGGACACGTTCGTCGTGCATCCGAACATCCTTCGCACGATGCGCGCGTTCCGGCTGACGAAGCCGGACGGCAGACGCATCCGGATCGAAGAGGATGCGCGTCCGCTCGTCGAGGTCTTTTCCGACGTGCTCGACCGCAAGATCCGTTTCATCGAATGCGGCGGCGCGAGCGAGATCGACGCGGCGCGCGAGCAGTGGAACGACGGCGCGAACACGCTGTGCGTGGCGCCCGGCGAGGTCGTCACGTATTCGAGAAACTACGTGACCAACCGGATCTTAAGGGAGAACGGCATCACCGTTCACGAGATCCCGTCCGCAGAACTTTCGAGAGGCCGCGGCGGTCCGCGCTGCATGAGCATGCCGTTTGTGCGCGAGCCGATCACGAAATGATCCGAATTTCCGAAATATTACATAACAGAAAGGAAACACATTATGTTCCAGGGAAGAAACTTTCTCACGCTGCTCGACTACACGCCCGATGAGATCCGCGCGCTTCTGAAGCTCGCACATCAGGTCAAGGCCGAAAAGAAACAGGGCATTTTCCCGAAGCGCATGGCGAACAAGAACGTCGTGCTGCTGTTCGAGAAAACCAGCACCCGCACCCGCTGCGCGTTTGAAACCGCTGCATACGACGAAGGCGCAAACGTCACGTTCCTCAGTAACTCCCAGATGGGCAAGAAGGAATCGCTCGAAGACACCGCAAAGGTGCTCGGCCGCTTCTACGACGGCATCGAGTTCCGCGGCTTCAAGCAGGAGACTGTTGAGCTGCTCGCGAAGTACAGCGGCGTTCCGGTATGGAACGGACTGACCGACCTGTATCATCCGACGCAGGTTCTGGCGGACTGGATGACCATCGAAGAGCACGTCAAAAAGCCGCTCCATGAGGTCAAGTTCGTGTATGTCGGCGATGCGCGCAACAACATGGGCAACTCCCTGATGATCGGCTGCGCCAAGATGGGCATGCACTTTGTCGGCATCGCGCCCAAAGAGCTGTTCCCGTCCGAGGAGCTTGTGAGCCGTATGCGTGAGCTCTGCAAGGAGACCGGCGGCAAGATCGAGCTGTCCGATTCGATCGATGCAGTCGAAGGCGCGGACGTCATCTACACCGACGTCTGGGTATCGATGGGCGAGGAAGCGCAGTTCGAAGAGCGCATCCGTCTCCTCGAGCCGTATCGCGTCACGATGGATATGCTGAAGAAGACCGGCAATCCCGACGTCATCTTCGAGCATTGCCTGCCGTCGTTCCACGACCTCGAAACGAGCGTCGGCAAGGACATCTACGAGCGCTTCGGTCTTAAGGAAATGGAAGTTTCCGACGAAGTCTTCCGTTCGAAGCACAGCGTCGTGTTCGACGAGGCGGAGAACCGCATGCACACGATCAAGGCGGTCATGGTCGCCACCATGTCCGACACGCTGGACAAATAAGCAAACCGTATACGGGCGAGCGTCATCCGACGCTCGCTTTTTCTGTGCCGCGCGGCGCCCGCGGGGTTGCGCTTGCGCAAAAAACTTGCTATACTGTATTCGAAGAAATTTGCGGGAGGAAGTATGAGACCGGTCAAACCGACGAACGAAAAAAAGCCGAAGCGCATGCAGACCGTCTTGCGCGAGAGCAAGACGATCGTACTGATGACGCTGATGATCACGGTCGAGGCGCTGGCGGTCACGCTTCTGTACACGCCTGCGGGCGTCGTCACCGGCGGCGTCACGGGCATCGCGATGCTGATCACGTATGCCACAAACGGCGTGATCCCGAACTGGATTTTCGTTGTGATCGCAAACACGCCGCTGCTGATCCTTGCGTTCAAATATCTGCACATCCGCTTTACGGTCTATACGTTTCTGATGACGGTCCTGTTCGCCGCGGAGCTTGCGCTGTTCGGAAACCTGAATCTTCCCGAGCTGTTTGACGTGAGCGAGCCCGCGTGGCGCGTGGTGAGCGTGATCTTCGGTGCCGTCACGATGGGCGTTTCGGGCGGCATGATCGTGCGGCTCGGCGGCAGCACGGGCGGCATGGACATCGTCTCGCTGCTCTTAAACCGCAAGTATTCGATTTCGATGGGTACGATCTCTATGTCGCTGAACATCGTGATCGCGCTCGCGCTCGGCGTTATGAAAGCGCTCGGCGCGGGGGATTACCGCGTCGGCGTGGAAGGCGCAGCGCTGTCGTTCATCGCGCTGTTCGTGACGACGATCGCGTTCAATAACGTCATTCTCGGCATCAACCGCACCAAGACGCTGTTCATCATCTCCGACAAATGGGAAGAGATCGCGCCGGAAGTGCTCAATAAGATGCATCGCGGCGTCACCTACATTCCGTGCCGCGGCGCATACACCAATCAGGAAAAGACGCTGGTCTACATTCTGACCAAGACGATCGAGCTCGGCAGCATCCGCCGCCTCGTTCTCGAAAAGGATCCGAAGGCCATCATCTCCATTATCGATACGCGGGAGGTCATCGGCAAGGGCTTCTCCGCAGTCAACTGACAGAAAGGAAGTACGAACATGAAAAACTGGATCGAACAAACGCTGCCCGCGCAGGTCGAGGACCTCAAAGCCCTCGTGCGCATCCCGTCCGTCTCCCGCGGCGATCCCGCGGAGCCCGGCAAGCCCTTCGGCAAGACCGTGTATGAAGCGCTTCAGGCGACGCTCGCGATCGCGAGACGCCTCGGTCTCAAAGCATGGGACGTCGACGGCTACTGCGGTGTGGTCGAGTACGGAGAAGGCGAAGAAACGCTCGGCATTCTCGCGCATCTCGACGTGGTCCCGGAGGGTGAGGGCTGGTCGGTCCCGCCGTATGCCGCAACCGAAAAGGACGGCCGCATCATCGGACGCGGCACGTTGGACGACAAGAGCCCGGCTTTGAGCGCGATCTATGCGCTGGCTGCCGCAAAGGAATGCGGTCTTAAAATGAAGCGGCGCGTACGCGTGATCCTCGGCTGCGACGAGGAGATCGGATCGTTGGGCGTCGAGCATTATCTGAAGGTCGAAGGTCAGCCGACGCTGGCGTTCACGCCGGACGCCGAATATCCGGTCGTCAATTCCGAGATGGGCATCATGCACACGACGTACGAAAAGCATTATCCGTCTTCGCTTCGCATCGACTGCGGCACGGCGGCGAACGTCATTCCGGGCGTAATCCGCGCGGAGCTTCCGTGCAAGGCGGTTCCGATCCACGCGCCGTCGGGCTATACCGTAACGTACGACGAAAACCGCATCACGGTCGAAGGCCGCGGCGGGCACGCGTCGATGCCGGAGTTTGCGAAGAACGCGCTGCAGGCGCTTCTGAAGATCCTGACCGCGCAGCCGCTGCCGGAAGCGGACAAAGAAACCGTCCGCGCGCTGCATGCGCTGTGGCAGTTTGACCTGCACGGCGAGACGCTCGGCGTCGACGTGACCGACGAGTCCGGACGCACCACGTATTCGCCCGACGTGATCCGCTTCGACGAGAACGGCGTGCGCTTCATCGCCGACTGCCGCCACCCGTTCACCGCAAAGGCGGAGGACCTTTTGAAGAAATGGGACGACGCGTACGGCAAAGCGGGCTTTGTGCGCACCGAAACGACGATCAAGCCGGGTCACTTCATTCCGGCGGACTCGGAACTTGTTTCCACGCTGATGAACATTTACAACGAACTGAACGGTTCCGATTCGAAGCCCCTGTCGATGGGCGGCGGCACCTATGCGCGTGAAATGGAGAACGCGGTCGCGTTCGGCATCGTGCGCGAGGGCGAGGAGAGCATGTGCCATATGCCGGACGAGTCGATCTCGATCGAGGACATTCGCTTCAACACCATGTGCATGGCGGAAGCGATCAGACGCCTCGCCGCCGAATAAGATGGCGCTGGTTTATATCATAGAAGACGATATCGATATCCGCGAGATGGAGACCTACGCTCTGAAGAGCGCAGGTCTTTCCGTCGATGCGTTCACGAACGGCGAGACGTTCTTTAAGGCGCTGTCCGAACGGCTGCCGGATCTCATTCTGCTCGATATCATGCTGCCCGGCGAGGACGGGCTCTCGGTGCTGAAAAAACTGCGCGAGGGACATACGACGCAGGCGATCCCGATCATGATGGTCACCGCCAAAACGAGCGAGGCGGACCGCGTGCGCGGGCTCGATTCCGGCGCGGACGATTATCTTGTCAAGCCGTTCGGCATCATGGAACTGGTTTCGCGCTGTAAGGCGCTGCTGCGCCGCTCAAACCGGCTGATGACCGTGCTCGCGTACGAATCGATCGAGATGGACGACGAGCGCCACCGTGTCACGGAAAACGGACGCGATGTGGAACTGACGTTCAAGGAGTATATGCTTCTGAAATTCCTGCTGGAAAACTGCGGTACCACGGTCACGCGCGAGCGGCTGATGGAGGCGGTCTGGGGATTTGCGTTCACCGGAGAGACGCGGACCGTCGATATGCACATCAAAACGCTGCGAAAGAAGCTCGGCGCGTCCGGCGCGCTCATTCTGACGGTGCGCAACGTGGGGTATCAGCTCGGGAGGTAAGCGATGAACGAAACGATCCTTTCGGGCATTCTGGATACGCTCGAGGACGGCGTTGCGGCGTTCGATCTGGACGGGCGTCTGCTGTGCTGCAACGAGGCGGCGTGCCGGCTTCTGCACATGGAGCCGGGTACGCTGACGGACGTCAGCGATCTTCCGGAAACGATCCACGCGTTTTTGGGCGGCGTGCGCAGCGGCGAAAGCCAGACGGTCGAACTGTATCAGCAGGCGGTCCGCGTGAAGTATCACGATCTCACGAAGAACGGACTGCGCACCGGCGCCGTGCTGACGTTTACGGACATCGGCGAGCAGTACCGCGTGGAACGCATCCGCCGCGAGTTTACGGCGAACGTCTCGCACGAGCTCAAAACGCCGCTGACGTCGATCTCCGGCTATGCGGAGATGATCGAAAACGGCATGGCGAAGGATGGGGACATCCGCGCGTTTGCGGAGCGCATCCGCCGCGAATCGAACCGGATGCTTGCACTCGTTTCCGACATCATCTCGCTCTCGGAGCTGGAGGAGCGCGGCATCGCGGAAGAGGAGGAAACGGTCGATCTGTATGCGCTTGCCGCACAGAACGTCGAAACGCTGAAGGGCGCCGCAATGGTGCGCGGCGTGACGGTGCAGCTGGTCGGCGAGCCGCTGCTCATCCGCGCAAATCCCGTACTGATGAACGAGCTCGTGTATAACCTTTTGGACAACGCGATCCGCTACAACCGCGACAACGGCACCGTTTCGGTACGCGTGTTCGACAGCACGCTGACCGTGCGCGATACGGGCATCGGCATTCCGAAGATCCATCGCGACCGCATATTCGAGCGGTTCTACCGCGTGGACAAAAGCCGCAGCAAGGCGACGGGCGGCACGGGGCTCGGGCTTGCGATCGTCAAGCACATCTGCGAGCGCTATCATGCCATGATCACGCTTGAAAGCGCCGAGGGGATCGGCACCGAGATCACGGTGCGGTTCCCGCTGGCATAATCAAAAAACGCCGGAGCGATCCGGCGTTTTTCCTTTCTGAATCCCGACCGATCAGCCGAGAAGCTTTTCGATCTCCGGCATCGCGGCCTCTGCGCAGGCGCGGCCGATCGCGATCGCGCGTTCCGCGCCGTTGGTGGAGACGAGCCCCATAAAGGAGACGTCCGGCCTGATGCGCACGTCCACGGGGTCGTTCCGAAGTCTTCCCATCGCCTTCTGCATCAGGTCGAAGGCGCGCAGCACCGTGGCGTGCGCGGTCGGCGCCTTGCCGGGTTGGATCACGAACGGGCGTTTGATCGACAGATCGACCGCAATGACCGCGTCCGCGCCGTGCTCGCGCAGAACCTCGACCGGCAGCTCCTGCAGCGTGCCGCCGTCGATGTACCAGTGTCCCTGCACATAGGCGGGCGAGAAGACGCCGGGCACCGCCATGCTGGCGCGCGCCGCCTCATGCAGCTTGCAGTGCTCGAAGATGTGATATTCTGCGCTCTCCAGATCGGTCGCGCCGATGAAGCAGGGGATGCGCGTGTCTTCCACATTGAGTCCGTGCGAGAGCGTGCAGACGATCTCCTCGAGCTTGCTGCCCGAGAGCACGCCGCCGCGCGTGATGATCGTCGGATCGATGATGTCCTTCGGCAGCAGCGTGACAAGGTACTGTTCTAAAAGCTTCAGATCCGTGCCCGCCGCGTAGATCGCCGCCACCAGCGCGCCCGCGCTGCAGCCCGAGATCAGATCGATGGGGATGTTGTGCTCCTCCAGCACCTGCAGTACGCCGATGTGCGCTATGCCTCTGCCGCCGCCTGCGCCGAGGCACAAGCCGATCTTTTTCCGTTCGCTCATAACCGTTTCTCCCTTTCGTTCGGGTGTCGACCCGTTTGCTGCATTATACCAAAAGCAACGCCGGAACGCAAGGGCGGTCCGGACATGAAAAAAGATCCCGAACCGTGTTCGGGATCGCGTTTGATCGGATTATTTCAGAAGATCGGGATGCTCCGAAAGATAACGCGCTTCCGTGCCGCCGAGCCAGACCTTCAGAGCGGAGACGGCGGTCTCGTTGCGCACGGCGGAACTGCCGTCGGGCGCCGCAAGAACGATCAGCGAAAAGCCGTTTTCAACGGCTACGCGCGTCCAGCCGGCTTCCTCCAGCGCGGCCGCGTTCGCCTCGTCCTTCAGGACGGCGACGCAGGAGAGCGAAGCGCACGACACGACGTCCGTATGCACCTCGTCGAATTCGGTCACGTTCGTGAACGTCGGCTGATAGCCGGTGTTCGCCTGGAAGTATGCGAGCAGCGTCGTGATCGACGGGTCGTCATACGCAAGCGTAAACGCGGCGTTTTCGGGCGGCGTGGGGACCTGGGACTTTGCGCAGCAGCTGAGCCCGCAGGAACAGCCGACCGTGGCAAACAAGAATACGGCGATCATCAGGATCGAAACGATTTTTTTCATAGCAAACTCCTTATCGGACAGTCGATTTATGATAGCATACTTTGATGCGGTTCACAAGACCAAAAATGAAAAAATTGCGATCTGCTGTGCATCCATGATACAGAACTTGCAATCTGCGGCAATTTCTGTTATGCTTTTCTATAATGTTTCTGGCACAGAACACGGAGGAACGGTTATGCAAATC
>ONMC01000173.1 GCA_900318745.1 uncultured Eubacteriales bacterium | reverse complement strand
CTCCGCGCCGTTCAGCGCGCAGTGTATGGAAACGACACCGGATCCGCAGCCTATCTCCAGCACCTTTTCTCCCGTATGTATGTCTAGAGATTCGATGAAGAGTATGCTGTCCTCTGACGGAGGATAGACGTCTGGGTCTGCTGATATGTTCAGGTCGGGCCTGTATTCCATGGTGTTAATATCGTGCTAAACAGGTTTAAACCCTCTTGAAGATACGGAACGCATGAACTCCATCGATATCCTCGTACTCGGGCATTTGGAACGCAACGAGGACGGTTCCGTGACGGTATACGTTTTTTCCTGCACTTCGATCGGCTGAAAGCTGCCGCCCGCCGCAAGACCGCCGATGAACAGCGAAAGCCCGAGCACGATCAGAACAACCGCCGTGATGACTGCTCCCTTTTTCATCTTGTTTTCTCCTTTCCGACAAACATTCTTTTGATTCCGCGCACGATCTTCTTTGCAAGCTTCGCCGTTCCGACGCTTGCCGCCGTGCAGCCCGCAAACAGGAAGACCGAAAGCCCGATCAGCGTCAGCGCCGCACCGAGCAGCACGACGCCGAACGCGACAGACATACCCGCGCAGCGTGTACAGAACGGCCGCAACCAGCCCGAACAGCGCCGCTGCCCACAGAACGGTTTCGACCGCCCAGAGGCAGATCACCAGCACCCACAGCACGAGATAAAACACGACGACCAGCAAAAGCGCAGCGACCGTCAGCGGGAACCAGAGCGGAAAGCCGATCACGAGCATCACGATCTCCCATGCGCGCAGACGGCGCTTCGGTTTGATCCTTTCCTTAACAAGCTTCGTCAGCGGTGTTTCCGCAACGATTTCATTGATCACCTGCTCGACCGGGCCGATCGCCGCGACCGCATCCTCCTCCGAAAGACCTTCCTCCATGCGATCGTCGATCATCTCGCCGTAGAACGTCAGCCGTTCGCCGATATCCTCCTGCGGCAATCCGGTCAAGCCGCTTTTCAATGCGTCCAAGAATTCCTGTTTACGCATATTCCCCGTCCCCCTTGGTCACAAATTGATAAATCGAAATCACTTCTTTCCACTCGGTCTTGAACTCCTCGATGCGCCGGTGCCCCGCTGCGGTGATGTGGTAGTATTTCCGCAGCCGGCCGTCGTGCTCGGCGGTTCGCACCGTGAGCATCGAAGCGGTCTCCAGGCGCTTCAGAATGGTATACAAGGTCGATTCGGACATCTCAAGGTACGGTTTCATGTCCTTGATGATCTTGTACCCGTACGAATCCTCGTTCTTGATGGCGGCAAGCACGCAGACGTCCAAAAGCCCGCGCTTCAATTGAGCATCCATACAATACCTCCTTTCACGGTATACATCGTATCACGTAGTATTGAGGTTGTCAAGTCAGAATGCTAAATTTTACTGGATTTAGGAAATGGTTTTGATCTCGATGCCGACTACGCCGCAGCGCTGCTGCTGTTCTGCGGAATAATACGCGTTCATGTCGGACGGGCTAGCGAATGGGATATCCGCATCCCGATAGCCGCACTTTTGAAGCGGCAGATGTTTGTACAGTTCTTGAAAGGAAGGAAACAGGTGCAGACGAATGACCGAAACGTCGACCGTTTCGGAAGGGTTCTGCGTATTGACAAACGTGATCGAATCGCCGACGCGGATGCGGCGACGCTTTTCATCGAACAGACGAAGCTCGATCGTTTTGGTTCCGTTTGCGATCATGGCAAACGGCTGCGGATGCAGGTTCATTACATGATGCATAGTCTCACCGGTTTGGGTGTGAACCCAAGGGAATTTCGAAAAGAAAAACCCGATGCGATTGCATCGGGTCTTCTGGCGCGCCTGGCAGGATACGGCATTTCTTTTAAGAAAATAGAACAAGGAAGAAATGCCGAGCACGCGGCTTTCGCCGCGTATACGAACCTCGGTTCGAATCTTCCATCATGTAGCCAAAGAAAAACCCACCTCTCGGGTGGGTTTTTCTTTGGCGCGCCTGGCAGGATTCGAACCTGCGACCTACCGGTTCGTAGCCGGGCACTCTATCCACTGAGCTACAAGCGCATGCACGCTTTTGCGTACCTTGTTATTCTAACTGTTAATTCACAGATTGTCAATACCTAATTTTGACTTTTCGAAGATATACGATTTACTGCTTTGCTGTGCCGGCGAAATCGATGCCCCAGACGCGTACGACCCGATTCTTTTTTTGCTTCAGATTCTTTAAAAACGCATCCAGCGGCTGTGCGTACGGCTGCACATAATAGTTGTACAGCGTATACGCGTCATCTTTTCGCAGTCCCGCGACATAATGCGCGCCGAACCAGTACCAGTACAGCACGATCACGGCGTCATGGTTGGCATGCGCGCCGACATGCTTCGGATCGATCTCACAGACTTTGAACCCCTTCTGCTCCAGGATCCTGCGGATCGAGGAAGGTCGTGTGCCGAGCAGCCCGAAAAGATTCGTTTTGATCGCTTTGCGTGCTTCATAATACGGTTCGAAGCGCGTCGACGGGCGTGCGGCACGCTCGACGTTATAAAGCGCGATCATGCCGCAGCCGTTTTTCGCAACGGTCCCGAGGCGTCCGTACCTGCGGTCGGCAAAGCGCGGATCGGTCTGCGTATTCAGAAGTCCGTAATCGTATGTCGGCTCCATATCGTCAGTTAAAGTCAACTCTGATCTCGTTGAATTTTCTGTTCAAGCCGTAATTGACCGCCCACGGCGACGAGCCCCATCCGGTCGACGTCACGCCGAACGGCGTCGTGAAGTTTTTCACCTTCGTATAATTGAAGGATTTTGCGACTTCGATCGCCAGCGCCTGCGCCTCATCGAGCTTCTTCAGATAAGACTGACCGACGGTGTTGAGCGAGTTGCTGCTGCCGTTGCGCGCCTTTTTGGCTTCCTTGTCCGCCGCGTCATGCAGCTCTTCCAGTTCTCTCAGACAGGTTTTGTACGATTCGAACAGCTCACGCTGTTCCTTTGTATACTTACGGGTTTGCTCCGGCGTTGCCTTTGCATACAGGATCGCGCGGCTTGCGCGAACCGCACCCGATAAATATTTCAAGGAGGAAACTTCCATGAAAAAACTCGTAGCCATCGTTCTTTCCATGATGATGCTGCTGGCCGTCGCTTCTGTCGCCAGCGCGGACACCGTCCTGCAGGTCGGTTTCGCCGTCGGCGTGTCGGTCGGTTTTTCGGTCGGGGTTTCTTCCGGCGTCGGCTCCGACGTAAACTCCGGCAGCTTATCGTCCTCGTCGATCAGCTCCTGCACATACTTGGTCAGCGGCTTCAGCAGATCCTGATAATGATCATACAGCATATCGCACCAACGGTAGCGTCCGTAGTTCAGCGTGTACTGAGTCCGCTTCTTTGCGCTGATACCGTAGACGTTCTTGATGACGTCCACGCGGTTGTTCTGATCGGTGAACAGGAAGTTCCATTGGAACAGCGACTGCGTGCTGCCGCTCATCGAGTACATACCGATGTTCTCCGCATTCAGGTTATACGCGAACGCCGCGAGCGCCGCCGTCTGCGCATACGTACAGTTGGTGAACAGATCGCCGTCGAATGTTTCGAGGATATCGGGGATCTGCGTGATCAGCTTATCCGCCTGCATCTGCCGGAACATTGCGACCAGCATGCGCTTCTGACGGTTGACACGGTTCGCATCGCCCTGCTCGTTTGCCGGAAGTCCGTTCACGCCCTTGCGCACGCGGCAGTAATCCAGAAAGCCCTGCCCGTCTACATGCTGCAAGCCCTTTTCATAGGAACGTCCCTGGATCTTGAACGCAATGTCCATGTCGTATTCCAGACCGCCGCACAGGTCGACCAGTTCCTTCAGCGACGTCATGGTGACCGCATAATAATAGTTGATCTCAATGCCGCCGAGCATCCACTCCGCCGCATCGCAGACCTTTTCGAGTCCCTTCGGGTTGAAGGAACCGTCGTCGTTGTACAGACCTCCGCCGCAATTCAGCGAGGCGTTCAGCTTATAGATGCCCTTGACATCCGGAATATTTGCATACGTGTCGCGCGGAAGCGAGATCAGATCGGCGCGGTTCTCTTCGAAATTGACCGCGAGCACCATCATGACGTCCGAATGCCATTCCTTTTTCCCGTTCCACGTTTCGCGCTCGGTGGAATAGTCAACGCCGACAAGCAGCACGTTGACAATGTCCTTCATCATCGAGGTGTCGGCTTTTTCACAGAGCTCCACGTACGGGTCGATCGTGGGCGTCGGAGTCGGCGCATCCGTCGGATTCTCCGTTACTGCAGCGGACGGCGTTTCGCCGGGCAGCGGTGTGTTCTCCGGTACCGGCGTGATAAAACCGGCATCGGTCGCATTCGCGTCCGGTCCCACCGTTTTTCCTCCGCAGGAGCCGACGTTATGAAAATCCTCGCCCGTTCCGCCGTTTAAAAAGGATGTGATCGGCGTCAACAGCAGCGCGATCACCACACCGAGTATGACGACCGCTCCCGCGATGCATGACAGTAACACGACCAGTTTTTTCTTTTCCATATCAAATGATCCTTTCGGTTCATATGTTTTCAATGTAAATTGTACTCCTCTTTCTTGTATTTTTCCACGAAAAAACGGATTCGTTACGAACAATTTACAAAAACAACGCATTTGTCGGTCAAAACCGTTCCGTCTTCCGATCCCGATGCGTGAAAACGGTGAAAAACGGAAAAAGGGCTTTTCTTTCCGCATAATTGTGTTATAATAAAGTGATTACGTATGGGGGTAATTCCATGATCATTGTGATTCCGGCATATGAACCGGATGAAAAACTGCTCGGCGTTCTGCGCGATTTTACCGAGCAAACCGAATATCCGATCGTCGTCGTGAACGACGGCAGCAGCGATGCATGCCGCACGGTTTTTGACGCGGTTTCCGGTTTCCCGCGCGTCACCCTGCTCGAGCACGAAAAGAATCGCGGCAA
>ONMC01000010.1 GCA_900318745.1 uncultured Eubacteriales bacterium | reverse complement strand
GCTCTTTGTGTAGTCCACGCCTTCGATGCTCGGAAGATCCATGAAGAAGTTCAGACCGATCTGTCCGGAAAGCACCAGCGAGTGCGTCGTGAACTTCGGCTCCGGCGCAGGCGGGAGTTCATGGAACGTCGCTTTGACCGCGGCGTTCTCGGCGGGCATCTCGAAGGTGTTGCCGTCGATCTCAGTGATATCGAACTCGCCGGTGTTGAAGCCGGTCTCACACATATAGACGAGAGATTCCAGAGAATACCCCGCGTTCGGCGTGACCGTGACGGTGACGGTCTCGCCCGCCGCTGCAACGTCCTTATCGACCGTGACGGTGCCGTTCTTGTCTGTATCGTTGACGGTCACGAAGAACTTGGTGCGCTCCGCGTAGATGCAGCGGTCATGCCATGTCAAGCCGTTGCCGGAGTAATCCGGACTGAAATAGACGGTATAGACGCCGCTTTGCGGGATCTCGCCGTCATAATCGCCGTAATTGTTGTTGAAACCGTCGGGATACCACGTCTGCGCCGTCACGCTGTCCGGTGAATAGACGACCTTGAACTGGCTGTGATACGGCTTGCTCGTGCGAAGCAGCGGGACGTCGATGGAGTATTCCATGGCAACGTCATTGGACAGCGTCAGCTTGTATTCCGGCAACACCGACCACCCGGTCATGGTGCCGACGAGGTAGTAGCCTCCGGCAGCAGCGTCGTACACGCTCCATGTGCCGTCACTCGTGCCCTCTGTGATCGTGAAGCAGTTTGTGCCGGGATCGGGAACGAGGTCGGCGGTCTGATTCCACCAGCTATCCTTATCAGTCGGCGCGCTCCAACCAGGTCTGCGTGCAAAGATGACACTCGTCCACTGTCCCTCGGGGACCTCGCCCACATATATGCCGTAGACGTCTCCGTCTTCCAGGTCCACAAACTCTTCTGCCCCTTCGTTATTCTTGAGATACATCGTAAACACTGCACCGTCGTTCAACCACCAGCCGGTCGGGACGAAGTAGATCGGGTTTGCGGTGATGTATTCGGAAGGCGCCGGGGGCGTTTCTTCGGTGGTCTTGTAGACGACCGCAACGCCCGTCGGACCGACTTTGCCCGTGATCGTACCGTCAGAAACGGTGAAGATGTTGCCGGTGATCTCGTCGGTATAATACCCGTCGCTCATCAGGTGCGCGGTCAGCGTGACTGTGCCCGCGCCGTCGAGCTTCGCGATCGAAACGCCCGCGCCGCTGCCCGCATTGCCGCGCTCGATCCAGGTGACCTTTGCATCCTGGTCAAAGGAGAGGTATTCGCCCGTGCCGTCGTAATACGTCTTGAACTTGTTGACCTCGGCGACCGCCGGGGATTTCCACGACGTGTCGGAGCTTGCAAGACCCATCCGCTCGTTCGGACGGGCAAGATACAATGCCGTCGAGTCTGCTCTTGCGCCGACGATCGCCCATGTGCGGACGATCTTGTCGGAGGAAACGCCCGTGGAACCGCCGTCCTCATAGGTATCGTGCGATTCCGCCCAGATGACGTAATCCTTCGGGGAATCGCCGCGCGAATAGGTACCGACCGCTAAAGCACCGGCGTTCTGATTGTTCACAGCATCGCGCGCTGCGTTTCCGGTCTGGCTGTCGGTAAGACCGATGTAGGTGATAAACTCGTTGACCCACGCATCGGAGCCCGAGCCGCTCAAAGATTCGCCGTAGATATAAAGGTCGTTCTCTGCGTAATCGCGGATGCCGCCGATCACGTACGGCCAGAAGTCGCTTCCGCAGCCGGAATCGCCGGGCAGCTCGATGTGCTTTGCCGCGTCAAAGCGGAAGCCGTCGACGCCGCAGTCCACGCACTCCTTGAGGAAATCCAAAACCATATCCTGCACGACGCGGTTGCCGGTGTTCAGATCCGGCATCGAAAGGTGGTACTGCGTCATGGTGTACCGGCTGCCGTCGTTCGTGCCGTCCTCACTCGTATGATACAGGTTCTTGCTGCCGTCCGGATCCTGCAGACGCTCCGCAACCTGCGGACTGACGTTGTACGTGCCGTTCACGGTATAACCGCCGCCGGTGATGTTTGCGGTGTGATTTGCAACGACGTCAACGATGACGTAGATGCCCTTATTCTCCGCCGCGCGGCACAGCGCAGTAAGGTCCGCCTTGGAACCGAGCCAGGAGCCGTTCTCGCCCACGACGCAAAAGTCCAGCGGCTGATAGAGCTTCCACCAATTTCCGCTCGTGTCGTTCCACGAGGCGTTGTAGTCCTTCGGCGGCTGTACCGGCGAGGTCTGCACCGCGGCGTAACCCGCCGCCGCGATGTCCGGCAGCGCTTCTCTGATCTCGTCGAACGACCAGTCGAAGCAATGCAGGATCGCGCCGCCCTGTACGATCGCCTGATCGACGGGCGCCGCGTCCGCAGACGCCGTATGCAGAACGGATGCGGGCAGCAGCGCCAGCACCATCACAAGAACCAGAAACAGCGCGGTAAGCTTGCGTTTCATGATCGTATCCTCCGTGGAGCTTTATGATTATATATTGTATCACGACGCGGCGTAATTGCAAGTGCAGACGCAAAAAAGGATGCCGAGAATTGCTTCTCAACATCCCGAACCGTTTCCTGTGTCGCTCATGTGTCCGGTGCAAAGGACAGGTTCAGCCGGAACAGCTTCTGCCCCTCGTATTCGCCGGCGAGGAGGAACGTGTCGCCGAGGGTCTCGCTTTTCAGCAGGATCTCCGTGTCGGCAAGCGCTTCGCGCGCGTACTCGGTCCGCACGCCGATCAGTTTCTTTTTGCGCAACGCCGGCGGCATCCGGTCCTCCGCGAGGTCGAAATAGCGGGTGTTGCCCATATGTCCGTTCAGATCGACATAGCTGTACGGCACCGTAAAGGATTGCGTTTCCTCCGTCTTCGGCGGCTTCGGCGCCGCGGGCAGCGCGATCTCCCGTCCGGTGCGGACGCCCTTGATCTGTATGCCGTGCTCCTCGGGAAAGACGACGCGCCGCGACGCACGGTCCATCAACGCCCACAGCGCGCTCGCCTCGATCAGCGCACCGCCGTGCATGTCCTCGATCCGGTAATAGCGCGGAAACAGCAGATGCATCGTCTCGCCCGGCCACGAAAGCAGGCGGATCGGCTCGTCGTAAACCGGCATTCTCGCAATCTTCGCCTGCTGCAGCGTGACGATCCACAAAAGCCCTTTGTCGAGCGTCTTTTCGCGTCCCATGCCGAGCGCGGTGGTATGCGCGATCGACGCTTCCTGCAGCAGTGTAAACAGCCTCGACACCCGAAGACGCTGCGATGCGTCCGTGTCGGAGCTCAGGATGCAATAGGATTGTTCGTAAATGCTCATGCCTTCGGCATCCGCTTTTCGATCGCGTCGACCACGTCGCCGAGCGTGGACAGCTTCTGCCACTGGCGGTTCGGAATGCGAACGTCGAACGCCGCCTCGAGGCGGCAGATGATCAGCGTGAAGCCCATCGAATCGATGCCGGTGTCCGTGTTGATCACGGTGCTCTCATCAAAGTCATGTCCTTCCAGTTCCGGCAGCGACTCAACGATGATCTCTCTCGTTTTGTTCAGAATCTCTTCTCTGCGGGTCATAATCCCTCTCTTTCCCGTTGGATCGCCCAACGCATGATTTTTCCGCTTGCCGTCCGCGGAAGCGGTTTTTCGTAAAACTCGATCGTTGTAATCTGCTGGTTTCTCGCGCGCTCGTCGAGCACGGGTCGGATCCGTTCCCAGATCGGCGCGGTGTCGCGCATCTCGCCTTCGAGCACCAGGATCGGACGGTCGTCGATCAGCAGCACGCATACCGGTTCGCCGCCGAGCGCGTCGGAAAGCGCCTGCTCGTATTCGGGAAGAAACAGTTTCGTGCCGTCGGACAGCACCAGGATCTCCTTCTTGCGTCCGGTCAGATGCAGTTTGCCGTCCGCATCGAGAAACCCGAGATCGCCCGTATGCAGCACACCGTCCCGAAGCACTGCCTCCGTGTCCTCCGGATGCTGCCAGTATCCCTGCATCATGCAGGTGGGCGCTTCGATCAGCACCTCGCCGTCCGGCGCGATCGTGATCGTGTCATCGGGACAGACGGTCATGGCGTACGGATCGCCTTCGCCCAGCGACAGCGCAACGCCGGAGCTCGTTTCCGTCAGCCCGTAGCCGAAGCATACGCGCGCGTCGGTCGTTTTTGCGGCGCGCAGGATCGGTTCGGGACAGCCGCTCCCGCCGAGCAGGATCGTCCTAAGTTCCGGGTTCAGCGCGCGATACTTCAGAAGAAAACCCAAAAGTGCCGGAACCGCGGAAAGCACCGTCGGACGGTACCGGATGCAGTCTTCGCCGTAATGCCGCGCGCCGCGTCCCAGCGCCACGCACGCCCCGCACGAAAGCCCCCACAAAAGTCCGCAGACAAAGCCGAATACATGGTCGAGCGGAAGCATGCAAAGCAGCGTGTCGGACGGCGTCAGCGGCAGCAGCGCGCCGCCGTTATATGCGCTGTTCATCAAAGACGCGTCGGTCAGCACGACCGCCTTCGCACGCGACGTTGTTCCGGAGGTGAAAAAGAGCACCGTTCCCTCGCCGCCCTCGGCGTGTTCCGAAAGGTACGGACCGTTTTCTTCCGCAAGCTCGGGGTCGCCGAAAAGCGCGTCGATCCCGGCTTCCGTGATCTGCTCGCGCAGGACCCGGTCCGAGGCGTTCTCGTTCATCAGAACGGTGCGCCGTCCCGCAAGGACCGAGGCGAAGATCTCGATGACACAGTCGAAGCTGCCGTCGCACAGGATGCCGAGCGTTTGCTTATGCTCGGATCGCAGGACGTTCGCACGGTCGCGGACGCGCCGGTCCAGTTCCGAAAAGGTGCAGACCTCTTTTTCGCCGTGCCGGTCATACAGCAAAGCGGGCGCATCGGGCGACTGCACGGCCCAATGTGCAAGTAACGCAGAAAAACCGGAAAATCGCATTCTGTTTTACCTCCGAACGTATTTTACCATGTTTTCGGAAGGAAGGAAAGATTTTTCTCTGCCTTTTGCAAAAAAGCGCAAAAAAGTTCGTGCATTTGTGCGGAAAGCGCGTTATAATACAACTGCTGTGAAGACAACAAATCAAGGAGAGGAACAGTATGGACAAGAACATTCGTATCTGCATCGTCGGCGGCGGCCCCGCGGGTCTTTCCGCCGGTATGTATCTGGAAAAGAAGGGGTATGAAAACTACACGATTCTCGAGCGTCTTGACCGCGTCGGCGGCAAGTGCTGGTCTCCGACCTACAACGGACGGCGTTACGAGATGGGCGCGATCATGGGCGTGCCGAGCTACTATGCGGTCCACGACGTCGAGGAATTCTGCGGCATCACGCACGACGGTCCGAAACTCAACCGCAACTATAAGAATAAAGAAGGCAAGGTCATCGAACCGTTCGAGCCGAAGAAGAACATTCTGAAGATCCCGCGTCTGCTGAAGATGAAAAAGCAGGTCAAGAAGCTCGGCGAGCTCCTCGAAACCAAGTACAAGGGCTATGACGTCAACGGTCACCGCGGCGTTTCCGAAGGCCGCTACGACGGTTTCTCCCAGGCGAACGCGAAGCGCGAGCCGGTGCATGGCGAGAACCCGAACCTCAAGGACCTCTGCCTGCCGTTCTCCGAGTTCTGCAAGATCAACGGCGTTGAACTCACGCAGGATATCTGGATCGGGCCGTACACCTCGTTCGGCTACGGCTACTTCGACGAGATCCCGGCGGCATACGTTCTGAAGTATCTGGACTTCCAGACCACGATGAACTTCGTCAAGGTCAACCTCTGGACGTGGAAGAACGGCACCCAGTACATCTGGGAGCAGCTGAACGCGCATCTGAAGCATCCGGCGCGTCTGAACAGCAAGATCGAGAAGGTCGAGCGCAAGGACGGCAAGGTCTTTGTCACCGTCAACGGCGAAGTCGAAGAGTATGACAAGATCATCGTCACCGCGCCGCTGTACATCCCGAACAAGCGTGCGGACGGTCAGGTCGGCATGGTCGATTACTTCGACGCCCGCGAGGACGAGAAAGAGCTGTTCAGCAAGATCGACTACGAGCGCTACGACGTGCTCGCCGTCGAAACGAAGCCCGAGGATCATCCGGAGATCTCCTACTACGTGTTCGAGAACATGAAGAAGGAACGTCTCGGTCATCTGATGGTCTACTATCGCCGCTGGAAGGACACGAAGGATCAGGTCATCACCACCTACGCGCTCAGAAAACACAAGGACACCGCGGAGATCCCGTACGACGAATGCAGAAAGATGGTTCTCGACGATCTGAAGATCATGAAGAACCCGGCAAGCAACGTCGTCAACGAGTGGAGCGTCTACTACTTCCCGCATGTCTTCTCGAAGGACTATGCTGCGGGCTGGTACGAGAAGGTCGAAGCGATGCAGGATAAGTACGACACGTTCTATGCCGGCGAGATCATGAGCTTCGGCGACATGGACGAGACCGCGGAATACTCCCGCGAACTGGTCGAGCGGTTCTTTTAATCCGTGAATTCAAGAGGGAGCGCAAGCCGCTCCCTCATCTTTGCATAAGGAGAAATGCATGAAATTCTACAAAGATCATTATGACGTCATTGTCATCGGCGGCGCGCTTGCGGGGCTTTCGTCCGCGCTGATGCTTGCCGAGAAGGGCAAGGACGTGCTGGTGCTCGAGCGTCACAACCTGCCCGGCGGCATCGCCACAAGCTTTGTGCGCGGCGGCATCGAGATCGAAGCGGCGCTGCACGAGATGATGAGCATCGGTCCCGAGGGCAACCGTCTGAAGGTCGGCAAATTCCTCGAGGACATGGGCGTTTTCGTCGACTGGCTCAAGGTGCCCGAGGCGTATCACGCAAGCCTGCCCGGCATCGAAGTCACGCTGCATCCGGGGCTTGAGACGTTCGCAAAGGAAGTCGATCGCGAGGTCCCCGGCTCATACGAAAAGGTGCTGAAGGTTCTGAACCTCTGCCACACCGTATTCGACAGCGTCAACGAGCTTTCGATCCATCCGATGAGCAAGGTGCAGATGCTTCTGAAGCACGAAGCGTTCGTCAAGACGGCGGGCTACTCCACCAAAGAAGTGCTCGACACGTTCGACCTGCCTAAGAAGGCGCAGGATCTGCTCGCACCGTACTGGATCTATGTCGGCACAGGATTTGGCGAGCTGCCGTTCACGATCTTCTCCGTGCTGATGGCGGACTACATCGGCTACGGCTCGTACATTCCGCGCAAGTTCAGCCACGAAATGAGTCTCAAGATGGCGGAGCGCGCCGAAGCGATGGGCGTGCAGATCGAATACCGTCAGCACGTCGAAAAGATCCTCGTGAAAGACGGAAAGGTCACCGGCGTGCGCACCGCGCGCGGCGACGAGATCCACGCGGACTACGTGATCTCTGCGGCATACCCGAACAAGGTCTACACCTCGATGATCGAGCCGCTTTCCGAAGTGCCCGAACGGGCGATCAGGATGGTCAACGGAAGGCGTCTGAGCCTCACGGCGTTCTCGGTCATCATGATCCTCGACAAACCGGCGGAGGAACTGAACATTCACGATTACAGCATCTTCCGCGGCGATACGATGGACACCGACGCGCTCTATCGCGATCTTGCGGGGCTTGGTCCGTACCGCTATCTCACCTGCATCTGCCATAACTTCGGCAATCCGGACGCGACGCCCGCGGGCACCTGCTCGTTCTCGATCACCACGCTGCCGCGCGTCGACGGCTGGAAGACCGTTTCCGCAGACGACTACGATCGCGTCAAGCATGCGGTCGCGAAGCAGATGATCGACGATATGTCGCAGTATTTCGGCGTGAACCTTCTCGACCACGTGCTTGAGATCGTGATCGAGACGCCGATGACGATCGCACATTACACCGGCATGTGGAACGGCTGCATCTACGGCTATGCGCACACGATGGAAGACCATATCGTGGCAAGGCTGCAGACCGCCGAAGAAGAAAAGTTCATCGAGGGACTTGAATTCGCCGGCGCGCACCAGATCTCCGGCGACGGCATGGGACCGGCGGTCACCAACGGCAGAAAGGCTGCAAAGAATGTTCTGGACGATATGAAAAAGAAGGAGGCGGCAAAATGAAAGTCAAAGGATTTCTGAAGGACGTCGGCGGCGCGTCGCGCGTCACCAAAGCGCGTCTGAATGCGTTCGAGACCGCTTCCAACGTACCCGAACCGAACGATCCGATCGGCAACGTCGCGCGCGAATGGCATCCCGGCGCGCTGGATCTCGTTGTGACCGACATCCGCGACGCAAGCCCCACGGCAAAGACCGTGCGATTTCAGAAGGTTGGCGGCGGCAAACTTCCCCCGTTCTATGCGGGACAGTTCATTTCGATCGCGTTCGTGATCGACGGCAAGGTGCTTTGCCGTCCGTACTCCCTCTCCTCCGCGCCGTACGAAGCGCGCAAAGAGAACGGCTATGCGGAAATCACCGTGCGCCGCAGCAAGGGCGACGGACTGATCTGCGATTACATCAACAACACGCTGAAGGTCGGCGATCGCGTCAAGGCGAACATGGGACTCGGTCAGTTCTATTACGAGCCGCTCAGAGACGCGCATCACATCATGGCGCTTGCGGGCGGCGTCGGCATCACGCCGTTCGTTTCCATGGCGAAGGAGATCGCAAACGGCACGATGGACGCCGAGCTGACGATCCTGTACGGTTCCGCGTCGTCGAACGACATCATCCTGAAGGATGAGCTCGAAGCGCTGGAAAGCGATCGCGTGCACGTCGTGCATGTGCTGTCCGGCGACGAACCCGACTGGACCGGCGAACGCGGTTTCCTTTCGGCGGAGCTGATCAAAAAGTATTCGAAGGGCGATACGTCCTACTTCATCTGCGGACCGCAGGTCATGTACCGGTATCTGCGCGAAGAGGTCAAAAAGCTCGACGTGCCGGCACGCCGCATCCGCTTCGAGGTGTTCGGTCAGGCGAAGGACATCGCATCGTTCCCCGGCTACCCGGTCGAAAAGAAGGATGAGACCTATACGCTGACCGTCATGCGCGGCATCCATAAGGACGAGATCCCGGCAAAGGCGAGCGAAAGCCTCGTCGTCGCGTGCGAACGCGCGGGCATCGTGCTGCTCACCGACTGCCGCAGCGGCGAGTGCGGATTCTGCCGCACCAAGGTGCTGAAGGGCGATTACTACGTCTGCCCCGAAAACGACGGACGGCGCGCTGCGGACAAGGACTTCAACTACGTCCACGCCTGCGCGGCGTATCCCCTTTCCGACATGACGATCAAGATCCCGATCGAGTAAGGAGCTTTTATGGTAAAGGAAGTCAACCCGAAGATTCATGTCAACGAACGCGATTACCCGGTCGACGGGCATCATTGCGACGATCCCGAAAAGGCGAAGCTCGTCAAAAAGCTTGCCGTGATGATCACGGACAACATTCCGAGAAAGCTCTCCGGCTTCAAGGAGAACCACATGGATTTCTGGATCCTTGACCGGCTTCTCACGAAGGACGAGGTCAGGTTCATGCTGAGCTTCAAAAAGCGCCGCGTGGGCTATACGACCAAAGAGCTTGCCGCCATGAACAACATGAGCGAGGAAGACACGCAGAAGGTCATCGATCATCTGATCTGGATCGGCATTCTCGAACAGAACCGCGACAACGCCGATCAGCACATCCAGTACTGGGTGCCGAAGTGGGTCGTCGGTTCCGGCGAATACATGGTCGAGCACAAAACGCTGCCCGACGAGCATCCCGAGGTCGCGACGATGTTCAATCTCGCGCCGCAGGAGCCGCTGGAATTTGCGGCAAAGCTCGTTCCGCCGGGCGGCGCGGGCATCGGCATGCACGTCATTCCCGTTGAAAAGGCGATCGACGCAAGCTCGCAGAGCGTTTCCGTCGAACATCTTTCGCACTGGCTGCAGAAATACGACAAGTTCTGCACGATGGTCTGCGCCTGCCGCAAAGCGCAGCGCATCCGCGGCGAGGGCGTCGGCGACATCGAAGGTCAGATGTGCATCGGCGTCGGCGACATCGCGGAGTTTCTCGTGGAAACCGGCAAGGACGCGCATTATGTCACGCGCGAAGAGGTCATGGAGATCATCGAGCGCGCCGAGCGCAAGGGCTATGTGCATCAGATCACGAACCTCGACGGTCCGAACCGCATCGTCGGCATCTGCAACTGTTCGCCGGGAAGCTGCTACGGTCTTCGCACCTCGCAGCTGTTCAACACGCCGAACATGTCGCGCTCCGCGTACCGTGCGCACGTCGACAAATCGAAGTGCGTCGCGTGCGGAAAGTGCGTCGAGGTGTGTCCGGCAGGCGCGGCAAAGCTCGGTCAGAAACTGTGCAAGGCGGACGGCACGCGTGTGAAGTACCCGATGCACGAACTGCCCGACGATCAGGTCTGGGGCGAAGACAAGTGGGACCGCGACTACCGCGATCACAACAAGGAAAACTGCTACGCAACCGGCACGTCCCCGTGCAAGACCGCCTGCCCCGCGCACATCGCGGTTCAGGGCTACATCAAGATGGCGGCGGAGGGCCGCTACGCCGAAGCGGTGAAGCTCATCCGCAAGGACAACCCCTTCCCCGCGGTCTGCGGCGCGGTCTGCAACCGCCGCTGCGAGGACCGCTGCACGCGCGGCACGATCGACAAGCCGGTCGCGATCGACGAGATCAAGAAGTTCCTTGCACAGTGGGAACTCGAGCATCCGGAGAACTTCACCGTCGTCTGCGAGAACGGTGAAGGCAATCAGTGGACCGATTACCCGATCGCGGTCATCGGCGCGGGTCCCGCCGGTCTGTCCGCGGCATACTGGCTGCGCAGCGAGGGCTATCCGGTCACCGTGTTCGAAAAGGAAAGCCGTCCCGGCGGCATGCTCTTAAACGGCATTCCGAGCTTCCGTCTCGAAAAAGACGTGCTCGAAAAGGAGATCGAGATCGTAAAGATGATGGGCGCCGAGATCCGCTGCGGCGTCGAAGTCGGCAAGGATATCACGCTCGACGAACTGCGCAAGCAGGGATTCAAAGCGTTCTACGTCGCGATCGGTCTGCAGGGCGGACGCACGGCGGGCGTGCCCGGCGAAGAAGGCGAAGGCGTGGAATCCGGCGTTTCCTTCCTGAAGCGGGTCAATCAGAACGGCAATGAAACGCTTGCGGGCGACGTCGTGGTCGTAGGCGGCGGCAATGTCGCGGCGGACGTCGCAAGGACCGCGCTGCGCTGCACAAAGGGCAAGGTCACGATGCTCTGTCTGGAGAGCCGTGCGGAAATGCCCGCCGCAAAGGACGAGATTGAAGAAGTGATCGATGAGGGCATCGCCGTCGAAAACGGCTGGGGTCCCAAGGAAGTCCTGCGCGACGAGAGCGGCAAGGTCACCGGCGTGGTCTTCAAGCGCTGCACGCGCGTCTTCGACGAAGAGCACCGCTTCAGCCCGCAATACGACGAGAACGACACGATCACCGTCCCGTGCGAAACCGTGCTGATGGCGATCGGTCAGAGCGCCGAATGGGGCAAGCTCCTCGACGGAAGCAAGGTTGAAGTCCGCAGAAACGGCACGGCGGTCGCCGATCCGGTGACATTGCAGACAGCGGAACCCGACATCTTCGTCGGCGGCGACATCTTCCACGGCGCGAAGTTCGCGATCGACGCGATCGCGGACGGCCGCGAAGGCATGGTCTCGATCAACCGCTTCGTCCATCCGGGTCAGTCGATGACCATCGGACGCGACAGGCGGGAATTCATCGAGTTCGACCGCGAGGACATCACGCGACCCGATTCGTTCGACAATGCACCGCGTCAGCGTCCGGGCTTCAAGCCGGGCGAAGCAAAAGCGACGTTTGCGGACCTCAGGCTCCCGCTCACCGAGGAGCAGGTCAAGGTCGAAGCGAACCGCTGCCTCGGCTGCGGCGCGACGACGGTCGACCTCAACCAGTGCATCGGCTGCGGTCTGTGCACCACGCGCTGTGAGTTCGACGCGATCCATCTTTCCCGCGATCTGCCCGCCGCAAGCGACATGCACACCGCGGAGGAGATGCTGAAGCTGGTCGGTCCGTACGCGTTGAAGCGCATGGGCAAGATCGTCAAGCGCAAAATCACCGGCAAGTCGGATTATCCGACCGAGCAGGAATAATTGCAAAAAAAGAACCGGGCACAGATCGTGCCCGGTTTTTGCATGCGCAAAGTGCTTCAGTTCAGTTTTCCGTAATCGGCGTCCGAAACCGGTTCGCACCATTCGGTTGCGGTTTTCTCTCCCGCCACCTCGATCGCAAGGTGCGAGAACCATTCGTCCGGCGCGGCGCCGTGCCAGTGCTTGACCTCTGCGGGAATGTTGATGACCGTTCCCGGCGTCAGTTCGACCGGTTCTTTGCCCCATTCCTGATAGTATCCCCTGCCGCCGACGCAGATCAGCATCTGCCCGCCGCCGCGTTCGGCGTGATGGATGTGCCAGTTGTTGCGGCAGCCCGGTTCGAACGTGACGTTGAACACCGGCACCTGCTCGGTCGAAACCGGCGCAAGGTAGCTCTGCCCGACGAAGAATTTGCCGTACGGGTTCGGCTCGCCGATCGGGAAGCAGATCGTATTCTGAAAGCGATCTTTATCCGTCAGCGCGGGGACTTTCTCGTTCCACACCTCTTTGGCAAGACGGAACACCGCCCAGCCCTTCGGCCAGCCGACGTACATCGTCGCATGCGTGATGATCGCGGCGATCTCTTCTTTGGTGACGCCGTGCGCCTTGGCATTCTCAAGATGATAGGTCAGCGACGCGTCCGTCACGCCCGACGCCATCAGCGAAACGACCGTTACGATGCACTTTGTCTTCACATCGATCGCCTGCTCGTTCCAGACCTCACCGAACAGCACGTCGTCGTTCAGGTGCGCAAACGTCGGCGCAAATGTGCCGAGCTGGTTTCTGCCTGCCGTTTGTTTGATTTTTTCGCTCATAGAACCATCCTCCGTTCTTTCTGTTTCGCTTTCTTACAGGTCAAACAGCGAGATCTGCTTGTTTTTCGGCATGTCGCCGAAGCAGCCGTTGCTCTCGAGCATCGATACGATGCCGGAGTTGGCACCGGTCTCGTTGGCAAAGTCCTCGATCGTCGCATAGTGCGCGCCCGGTTTTCTGCGCTCGCAGATCGCGATCGCCTGTCCCGCGCCCACGCCGGGGATCGCGTCGAACGGCGGACGCAGCGCGTTGCCCTCGATCAAAAACTTCGTCGCGTCGGATTTGTAGATATCGACCGGCAGCAGATCGATGCCGCGCTTGTTCATCTCGTACACGAGCTCGAGGATCGTGACGAGTTCCTTGTCCTTTTTCTTTTCGCTGTCCGTCTTCTGCGGATTGCTGTCCTTTTCGATCAGGTCGATCTGCTTCTTGACCGCGTCGGGTCCGCCGAGCGAGCGCGTGATGTCGAACGTGTCGGCGCGCACCGTGAAGTACACGGCGTAAAACGCCAGCGGGTGATGGACCTTATAGTACGCGATGCGGAACGACGACATCGAGTATGCGACCGCGTGTCCGCGCGGGAACATGTACTTGATCTTCTTGCACGAATCGATGAACCATGCCGGGATCGCGCCGTCGACCATCGCCTGCTCCATCTCGTCGGTCAGTCCCCTGCCTTTGCGGACGCGTTCCATGATCTTGAACGACAGCGACGCTTCCATGCCGTGCGCGATCAGATAATTCATGATATCGTCACGCGTGCAGAGCACCTCGTTGAGCTTTGCGATGCCGCCCGTGACGAGCGGTTCGGCGTTGTTGAGCCAGACGTCCGTGCCGTGCGTCAGACCCGCGATGCGGATCAGCTCCTCGAACGTCGTCGGGCGCGTGTTCTCGAGCACCTGCCGCACGAATCCGGTGCCGAACTCCGGCACGCCCAGCGTGCCGAGCGAGCAGCCGATCTCGGAAAGATCGATGTGCAGCGGTTCGACGGTTGAAAACAACCGGCGCGTGTCGGGATCGTCGAGCGGGATCGAGCGCGGATTCAGACCGGTCAGCGCTTCGAGCATGTGCAGCGCCGTCGGATCGTCGTGCCCCAGAATGTCGAGCTTTACGAGGCGGTCGTCCATCGCGTGGAAGTCGAAGTGCGTCGTGATCGTATTCTTGTCGACCTTGTCCGCCGGATACTGGATCGGCGTGTAATCGTACACCTCGGTGAACTCGTCGTTGTCGCGCGGGACGATGACGATGCCGCCCGGGTGCTGTCCGGTCGTGACCTTGACGCCCTCGCAGCCCTTTTCGAGCCGCTGGACCTCGGCGGACGAGAACGTGCGCCCCGTCGTCTCCGCGAACGAATAGACGCATTCATACGCCTTGCGCTCCGCAAGACCGGAGATCGTGCCGGCGCGGAACGCGTGTCCCTTGCCGAACATTTCTTCCACATATTTGTGCGCGACCGGCTGATACTCGCCCGAGAAGTTCAGGTCGATATCGGGGACCTTGTCGCCCTTGAATCCCAGAAACACCTCGAACGGGATCTCAAAGCCCTCCTTGCGGAGCATCGTGCCGCAGTTGGGGCATGCGCGATCGGGCATGTCGGCGCCGACGCTGTATTGATTCTTATCGATGTCGAAGTCGGAAAACCGGCAGTTCGGGCACACGTAGTGCGGCGCCAGCGCGTTGACCTCGGTGATGCCCGCAAGCATCGCGACGACCGACGAACCGACCGATCCACGGCTTCCGACAAGGTAGCCGTCGGACAGCGATTTTTTGACGAGCCGCTGCGCCATCAGGTACAGGGACGCGTAATGGTTGCCGATGATGGAGTTGAGCTCCTTATCGAGACGTGCCTGCACGATCGGCGGCAGCGGATCGCCGTAGATCTCATGCGCCCTGCCGATCGCGGTCTCTTTGAGTTCCTCCTCCGCGTTCTCGATCATCGGCGAGTGCGTGCCGTCCGGGAACGGTTTCAGCACGTCGCACAGGTCCGCGATGCGGTTCGGCACGTCGATGACGACCTCGTGCGCCTTTTCGGGACCGAGATACGAGAACTCCTCCAGCATGTCCGCCGTCGTTTTGAAATACAGCGGCGCCTGTTCGACCGCGTCCGTAAAGCCGAGCTTGCTCATCAGGATCGCGCGGTAGATCGCGTCGGTCGGCTCCAGAAAATGCACGTCGCCGGTCGCCGCCACGGGCTTTTGCATTTGTTCGCCCAAAGCGACGATCTTCCGGTTCAGTTCGCGCAGTCCCTCGTCGTTTTCGACCTTGCCCTCGCGCGTCAGAAATGCGTTGTTGCCGATCGGCTGGATCTCAAAATAGTCATAGAACGCCGCGATCGATTCGATCTTCTCCTGCGGCTCGTTGTTCAGGATCGCGCGGAACAGCTCGCCCGCTTCGCACGCGGAGCCGACGATCAGATCGCTTCGGTACAGCATCAGCAGCGATTTCGGGATCTGCGGACGCACATGCAGATAATCGAGGTGCGCATAGCTCACGAGCTTATACAGATCCTTCATGCCCTTCTGCGTTCTGGCGAGCAGAATGATATGGTTCGTACCGTGCTTTTCCTTATGCAGGCGCTTGCGGTACGCCTCCTCCGCGGACGGAACGACCGGAAGCTTTTCAACGCCGCGCTCCTTCATCATGTCGAGGAAGCGCAGCAAAATCTGCGCGCACGTTCTTGCATCGTCGTCCGCGCGGTGATGGCTGCCCATGTCGATGTTGAAATATTCGGAGATCGTGTCGAGCTTGTGGTTTTCGAGCACGTCGCGCAGCAGATAGCGCGAAAGCATCAGCGTGTCCGCGTACGGCATCGGGAAGCGGATCCCGAACCGGTCGCCGTGATGCGTGATAAAGCCGGTATCGAACGCGGCGTTGTGCGCCACGAGCGTGCTGCCCTCGGCAAACGCGTAAAACCGCTCGAGCACCTCGCGCGCGGACGGCGCGCCCTCGAGCATCGACTGCGTGATGCCGGTCAGCTTTGTGATGTTGTTCGGAATGACCACGCCGTCGTCGACAAACGATTGGAACGTGCCGACGATCTCGCGGTTTTTCAGCCGCACCGCGCCGATCTCGATGATGTCGCAGCTTTCGGGCTTCAGGCCGGTCGTTTCGATGTCGAAGACCGTGAACTCGCCGTCCGTCGGGATCGCTTCGCAGTCGGGGATCAGGTATCCTTCCACGCCGAAGATCGCCTTGACGCCGGTCTTTGCCGCCGCCTTCGCCGCCTCCGGGAACGCCTGCACCACGCCGTGATCGGTGATCGCAAGCGCCTTGTGCCCCCAGCGTTTCGCGGTGCGGAACGCTTCGGTGAGGTTCGTGATGCCGTCCATCGTGGACATGCGCGAGTGCAGATGCAGTTCGACGCGCTTTTCTTCGGCTTCGTCCATGCGCATGGCACGCGGCTCGACGCCGACCGCATCGACATAGACCGTGCGTTCGCCGGTCTTTTTCACGATGCGGCATGCGCCCTTGATGCGCAGATCCTTTTCCGATTTCTGCACCTCGTCGAGCCAGTAGAGAAAGCGCTTTGCCTGCCATTCCTCCGAAAAGCTCGCCGTGCAGTAGATCGAGTCGTTGAGATCGGTCACGTTGAACAGCGCGCGGCAGTTCGGGCGCTTGACGCGCTGTGACCAGTCGTCGCGAAGCTCGCTCGAAACCAGCCGGCCGACAAAGACCGCGGTTTGCCCGCTTTCGCCGTCGAGCTCGCAGATCGAAACGTTCTCCGCGTTCTGCGGGATCGGGCGTCCGAAGATCGCGCCGTTTTCCGGGATCGGGACCTCGACCTCGTTCGATTTTTTTGGCGGAGCGGCATGCGAAACGGGCGCCGCCGCCTCGCGGTACGAAAAGGAAACCGTGTACGCCCCGATCAGCGCACGGATCTGCTGCTCCCACTCGGAAACCTGCGCGTCGCTCGCAAGGCGCGAATTGCGCTCGACCTCCACCGTCAGCACGCCGGTTTCGCGCGACAGCGCCACCGAGAGGATCTTCATCGTCTCGGGATCCACGCGCGCCGCGTCATATGCCGCTTTCAGTTCTTCTTTCATACGTTCCTTTATGATCGACGGGCAAACGCCGTCCCTGTTCCGTTCTTTCGAACGACCGCAGACGCTGCGGCGACCGTTTACGCCTGCAGCATTGCGTTGGCTTCGTCCACCAGCCGCCGTAAAATTTCTTCGTATGCGCCGTGCCCCACGATCTCGCCGTGCCGGATCAGCACGCCGTTTCCGTCGCCGAACGCGACGCCGATGTCCGCCTCTCTGGCTTCGCCCGGACCGTTGACCGCGCAGCCCATGACCGCGATCTTCAGGTATCCTTTGTTGTGCAGCACATGCTCGTTCACATACGCCGCCGCCTTTTCGACGTCGCAGCGCGTGCGTCCGCAGGTCGGGCACGAAACGATTTCCACGTCGTCCTTTCGAAGTCCGCAGGCACGCAGGATCGCGAGCGCGGTCTCCACCTCGCGCACCGGATCGCCGGTCAGCGAAACGCGCATCGTGTCGCCGATTCCCTGCAGCAGCAGTGCGCCGAGCCCCGCCGCGGACTTGATGATCCCGGTTTCGATCGGACCGGTCTCGGTGATGCCGATGTGCAGCGGATAATCGAGCCGCGCATGCGCCATGCGATAGGACTGCACGGTTTCGGAAACGGTCGTGCATTTCAGAGAGATCACGATGTCGTCGAATCCGCAGTCCTCCAAAAGCTTTGCATGTCCCATCGCGCTGCGGCACATGGCCTCCGCGGGATTCTCGCGATACAGCGGCAGAAACTGCTTTTCGATCGAGCCGCCGTTGATGCCGATGCGGATCGGCACATGATGCGCCTTGCAGCAGTCCGCGACCCGTTTGACGCGATCGGCGCTGCCGATGTTGCCCGGGTTGATGCGCAGCTTGTCCACGCCGTTTTCGACCGCCTTGATCGCAAGCCGGTAATTGAAATGCACGTCCGCGACGAGCGGGATATGGATCCGTTCGCGGATCGCCCCGATCGCGTCCGCCGCCGCCTCGTCGAAGACCGCGACGCGGATGATCTCACAGCCCGCCTGTTCGAGTCGCAGGATCTGCGATACCGTCGCCTCGACGTCGCGCGTGTCGGTGCTGCACATCGACTGCACGGAAACGGGCGCGCCGCCGCCGATCTGCACGTTGCCGACCTTTACAAAATCTGCCATGTTCAACCTCCGAAGCAGCGCATGATATCGCTGACGGTCAGCGCGACCATCAGCACGAGCAGCAGCACCATGCCGACCAGATGGATGACGCCCTCCTTTTCGGGCGGGACGGGCTTTCTTCGGATCATTTCGATGATGATAAAGATCAGCCGTCCGCCGTCGAACGCCGGCAGCGGAAACAGATTGACGATGCCGAGGTTCACCGCGATCAGCGCCATGAACCACAGGAACAGATCGACCGCCGCGGTCGCCGATTTTGTCTGCGCCATCGTGTCGGACACAAAATCGACCGTGCCGACGATGCCCGTCATGTCGCGGAAGCTCGCCTTGCCGGTGACGATCATGCCGATCGACTGATACACGAGCTTGCCGAGATCCCACGTATACGGGAACGCCATATATGCCGCCTTCCCCACGGAATAGGTCTCGACCGTTTCGCGCACGGAGGGTCTTGCATAGGTGACCTTGATCCGTTTTTCGCCGGTCTCCTGATCGAGAAGATCGCCGAGCGTCAGCGTCAGCTCCGTGCCGCCCTGCACCGCGGTTTCGGTCGTCGTCAGGCGTCCGTCCTTCGTTTCGTTCGTCTGAAGCTGTGCGCCGCGCAGAACGGTCAGTTCCAGATGATGCAGGTCCGCCGCCGAGACCGCTTCGGATACCGCGTCGGAGTTTTGCAGCGGCTTTCCGTCGATCGCGACGATCACGTCGCCGACCTGCACGCCCGCCTCCTCGGCGGGTCCGCCCTTTACGACCTCCTGCACGATGAGCAGTTCATCGCTGCTGCGGTCGACGACCTCGCCGAAACCGAGCAGCATGACAAACGCCAGCACCACGCAGGTCAGAATGTTCGTCAAAGGTCCGGCTAGCACGACAAGGAAGCGCCGCCACGCGGGCTTCGAATTGAAGCAGCGTTCGTCCTGCACCTCCTGATCCTCGCCGTAGAAGCGGCACGAGCCGCCGATCGGCAGCGCGCGCAGCGTAAACTCGGTTTCCTTGCCCTTGATCCCGAACAGCTTCGGACCGAGCCCGACCGAGAACTCCACGATCGTGAAGCCGAGCGCTTTGCCCATGAGATAATGTCCGAGCTCATGCGTGATCACGAGCACGGAGATCCCCAATATCACAAGCAATATATACCAGATTGTGTTCATATCGTGTCCTTACCCGTTGTATTTGCGGATGAATGCATCCGCCGCAGTTCTTGCCTGTGCGTCGGCCTGCGCGATCGCTTCGATCGAATCCGCCTCGCGGTTTTCGACCGCGTTCAACGCGTATTCGACGCAGTCCTCGATGTCCGCAAAGCCGAGCCGTCCCGCAAAGTACGCCTCCGCCGCGCATTCGTTCGCGCCGTTGTAGACCGTGGGCGCCGTGCCGTCGGCGCGCAGGCACTCGTACGCCATGCGCACGGAGCGGAACCGCTCCGGATCGACCGGATAAAACTCCAGCGGATGCGCCAGATCGAGCTTCAGCGGCTCGCACGGGCTTTCGATGCGCTTCGGATACGTCAGCGCATACTGGATCGGCAGGCGCATATCGGGTTTGCTGAGATTCGCCATGACCGTGCCGTCGCGGTATTCGACCATGCTGTGCACGATCGACTGCGGATGGATCAGCACCGAAATGTGATCCGCGTCGAACCCGAACAGCCGGCTCGCCTCGATGATCTCCAGTCCCTTGTTCATGAGCGTCGCCGAATCGAGCGTGATCTTTTTGCCCATCTTCCACGTCGGATGATGAAGCGCGTCGTCGAGCGACACGGTTTTCAGTTCTTCGCGCGTTTTCCGGAAGAACGGACCGCCCGACGCCGTGAGGATCAGGCGGCTGACCTCGCTGCGATTGCCGTTTTGCAGGCATTGGAAGATCGCGCTCTGTTCGCTGTCGACCGGCACAAGCTCCGCACCGGATGCCCGAAGCGCCGCGTCGACAAGCGCGCCGCCGCAGACCAGACTTTCCTTGTTTGCGATCGCGATGCGTCCGCCGTGACCGATCGCGTGAAGCAGCGGCTTCAGCGCCGCATAGCCGGAGATCGCAAGCACCGTGACGTCCGCCTTCGCTTCCTTAGCGATGCGCTCCGCCGCGTCTTCTCCGGTGAACAGGACCGTGCCGTGCGGAAGGCGGTCCGCATCGAGCGGTGCGCGCGACGCGACAAAGCGCGGATGCAGCGCGTTCGCCTGCCGGTACAGCGTTTCCGTATCGGTCCCGCAGCAAAGCCCGACCGTTTCAAAGCGGTCCGGGTGCATGTTCAGCACGTCGACGGTCTGCGTACCGATCGAGCCGGTGCAGCCGAGGATAAGTACCGATCGTTTCATTTTATTTCACTCCGTCTGTTTTCAGTCCGCCGAAGCGCCGGTCGCGCCCCGCGTAATCGCGCAGCGCCCGCAAAAGCTCCTCGCGCGTGAAATCCGGCCACTTGACGTCGGTAAAGTACAGTTCCGCATAGGCAATCTGCCAGAGCAGGAAGTTTGAGATGCGCAGTTCGCCGCTCGTGCGGATCAGAAGATCAACGTCGCCCGCGTCCGCGGTGTCGAGGTATCGCCCGAGCGTGTCCTCCGCGAGCGGTTCGCCCGCGTCGATCGCGCGCCGCATGGCCGAAACGAGCTCGGCCCTGCCGCCGTAATTCAGCGCGATGTTGAGCTTCAGCCCTGCGTTTTTCGCCGTCTTTTGCTCGGCATTGCGGACCGCTTCCTGCACCGCGCCCGGAAACCACGAAAGGTCGCCGATGCTTCTGATGCGCACGGCGTTTGCATGCAGTTCGTCGATCTCACGGTTGAAGTATTCGATCAGAAGACCGCACAGCACGCCGATCTCCTCCTTCGGACGCTTGCGGTTCTCGGTCGAGAACGCATAGAGCGTCAGCGCCTCGACCCCGATATCGGAGCAGAAGCGGATGATCTCGCGAAGCGCGTTCACGCCCGCGCGGTGTCCCGCGGCGCGCGGCAGTCCCTTTTGCGTCGCCCAGCGTCCGTTGCCGTCCATGATGATCGCGATGTGCTTCGGAATGCGCTGCGCATCGAGTCCGAACGCCGCAAGTTCCCGGTCCGTGTATTGTTTCATGCCGTTCTCCTATGGAACAATCGAGGGCGAAAGCGTCATCCGCCCGCCCCCGAGTTCGCTGTTTTTTCGTTTACGATTCCGCGTTTATCGTTCGGGATCCGTCACCCGCGTGCGAAACGCGGACCAATAGATCACTGTTTCCGCGTCGGTCTCGGCGACCTTGATCACGCGGCGGTCGTCGCCCTTGCTGCCCTTTTTGGAGCGCACCTCAACGAAACGGACCGGTTTTCCGTCCGCCGTGAGCCGCGCCGCCGCGGTATCCGGATCAAGTCCCAGAACGCCGTTCAAACCGAAAGGATCTCCTTTTCCTTCGCGGAAAGAATCGTGTCGATGTCCTTGATAAATTCGTCAGTCAGCTTCTGTCCCTTTTCTTCGAGACGCTTCTGATCGTCCTCGGTCAGCGTGCCGTCCTTTTTCTGCTTTTTGATCTGATCGTTCAGATCGCGGCGGATGTTGCGGATCGCGACCTTGCTCTCCTCACCCTTTTTGCGCACGGTCTTGACGAGGTCCTTTCTGCGTTCCTCGGTCAGCTCCGGGAATACGAGGCGGATGACCTTGCCGTCGTTCGCGGGGTTGATGCCGAGATCGGACTTCTGGATCGCCTTTTCGACCGCCGGGATCATCTTGGCATCCCACAGCGCAATGATCAGCATGCGCGGTTCGGGCGTGGAGATGTTGCCGAGCTGATTGATCGGCGTCATCGTGCCGTAATAGTCGACCGTGATGCGGTCCAGCACCTGTGCGTTCGCGCGGCCCGCCCGCAGGCTCGAAAGCTCGGACTTCAGGACGTTCATCGTCTTCGTCATTTTTTCTTTGGTTTCATCGATCAGTTCCATCGGCATATCGGATTCCTCCTTTGACTTTCATTGACTCTTTATTATACAACGGTTCTTCCGTCGGTTTCAAGCATCTTTTCCGTCGATGCGCGTACCGACCGCTTCGCCTCTTGCGACCTTATCGATCTCGCTTCTTGCGAACACGAGGATCTCGAGCCCGTTGTCGCGGCACATCGTGATCGCCGGGATGTCGATCGCCTGCAGGTTGTCCGCGATGACCTTGTTATAGGTAAGGTGCGAATAGCGGATCGCGTTCGGGTCCTTCTTCGGGTCCGCGCTGTAAACCGCGTCGATGTTCTTCGCCATCAGCAGCGTGTCCGCGCCGATCTCCAGAGCGCGCAGCGCAGAGGCCGTGTCCGTCGAAAAATACGGACAGCCGGTGCCGCATGCAAACAGCACGACCTTGCCTTTCGAAAGCGCCGCTCTCGCGTCGCGGGCGGTGTACTCGTCGATAAAGCGGTGCATCGCGACCGCGCTCAAAGCGAGCGTCGGCATGCCCTGCCGCTCCAGACAATCCTGCAGCGCAAGCGTGTTGATCGCCGTCGACAGCATGCCCATGCTGTCCATGCGCGAGCGCTCCTGCATAACCGTGTCGCGTCCGCGCACGATGTTGCCGCCGCCGACGACGATGCCGATTTCAAGACCCGCATCGTACAGCAGCTTGATTTCCCTTGCGGTCTCCTCGACCTTTTCAAAGCAAACCGGCTGATTCGCGCTCGACAGCGCCTCGCCGGAAACCTTCAACAATACTCGTTTCATAACGCCCCTCCTGTCTCAAGCATACAGTATAGCATACGGAACGCCAAAAAGAAAGAGGATGCGAAAAACTCCACAGGTTTTTCACATCCCGTCCTACACCCTGCTTGTCATCCTGCGCGTCAGCGAAGGATCTCGGAACGAACGGCAAGCCGACGTTCAAAGATTCTTCGTCGCTTCCACTTCGTTACAGAAGTAGATCGCGCGACGACGCAAGCGTCGTCTGCCGCGTACCATCGCTCCTCAGAATGACACGGAAGGTCATGCGTTCCAAAGCAGCTTCCGTCCGCACAGACCCGCGCCGAACAGCAGCGCCGCGATAAGGCAAACGAACACGAGCTCCCGCGCCGGCGCGATCGTCGTTGCCGGGAATCCCGCAAGGAGGAACGCCAGCGTTCCGCACAGCGGGATCAGCAGAAGAACGTCAAACACGCGCCGCGCCTTTTGCTTTTTGGTCAGCAGCAGCACGAGCCACACAACGGCAAGCACGACCGTTCCGAAAAGCGCGATCGCAAAGTAGTAATTCATCACCAGCCGCGGAAGCGCAAAGCCCGCCTCGACCGGATACCCGTCGCGCTGATACAGGATCTCATGATCCGTTCCGTCATACGGCTCAAACAGGATCGCGTCAACGCCGTCCAATTTCAGTTCCGTTGAAAACCTTGCCGTCGGTGTACCCGTCCATTGATCCCATAGCGTCGTATATGCGCCGATATAAATGATCCCGCCTTCTTTTTCCGCAATCAGATTCGTTTTTTGCGTTTGGTTCAGGCAGATGCGATCCGGTTGAATGTTTATGGACTCGAACGCTTCATATGCCGAGTGGATCACAATAGGCTTTGTGAGCCGTGCAAACGCACATACCAGCAGCGCTGCGACCAGACAGGCGATCAGACCCGCGATCAGAAGTCCACGCTTTTTTACCGTTCTTTTGACCGTCTTCAGCGGTGCGGCGGGCTCGGTCTCGACCGGCGCTTTCATGTCCTCGAACGCTTTTCTGCAATCCTCGCAGGTTTCCAGATGATTCTTTACAAAGGCGGTCGATTCCTCGCTCGCCATATTCTCCGCAACCAGCGGCAAAAGATCCTTTACGATTCCGCAATCCTTCATTTGTTGTGTTCCTCCAGTTCGTTCTGTACGCGCTGTTTTGCGCGGTGGAAGGTCACGCACGCCCAGTTCGCGGTTTTCCCGAAGAGCCTGCCGATCGCATCAAACGGCATCTCGCCGTAGACCCGCAAAAGGAATACCTCCTTGTACGGTTCGCCGAGCCGGTGCACCGCCTCGGCCGCGCGACCGGCGTCGTCGGAACGGATCGCAAGCGCTTCGGGAGAATCCGAACGGCTCGGGACCGTTTCGTCCAGCGGGACCGGCTGCGTTCTGCGCCGTTCGGAAAGATACTTGTTTTTGGCGATCTCGCACAGCCATACGCGAAGCTCGCAGTCCCCGCGGAAGCTTTTGAGCTTTTGCATGGCGGTAAAGAATGTGTCGCTCGTCAGCTCCTCGGCGGCGTCGGCGTCGCCCGTGAGCCGCATGCAGTAGCGATACACGTCCGTAAAATATGCGCGATAAATTGCTTCAACAGTGTCCATCTTGTTTCCTTCCGCCTATATGACGCACGAGAAACGGAAATCTTACAGGTTTTTTGAAAAAATGTCCGGCTTGCGTTCTGAGATCCTTCGCTTACGCTCAGGATGACAAGTCTTTTTTGACTTTCCGTTCTGAGATCCTTCGCTTACGCTCAGGATGACACCGGAGGGTTTGCGGCTCGCCCTGTATGTCATTCTGAGGAACGATGGTACGCGGTAGACGGCGCTTGTGTCGTCGCGCGATCTTCCTCTGTAACGAAGTGGAAGCGACGAAGAATCTCTGAACGCCCGTTTGTCTTTCCGTTCTGAGATCCTTCGCTTACGCTCAGGATGACAAGTCTTTTTTGTCTTTCCGTTCTGAGATCCTTCGCTTGCGCTCAGGATGACA
>ONMC01000002.1 GCA_900318745.1 uncultured Eubacteriales bacterium | reverse complement strand
GGAACAAAGTACGGACGGATCCTTTTTTTCGGTCCGATCCTGCATCGGAACGGTTGCGAAGATGCGCAAACAGCGGTATAATCAACAGGAACAAAGCAAAGGAGATACGTGGTATGAAGCGGATGGAACTCGGGCGTTCGGGCATCGAAGTGAGCACGATCGCGCTCGGCACATGGGGTCTCGGAGGCGGCAGCGTGTGGTCGGATCACGATTCGACGGTACAGGAGGCGAAGTCGCTGCTCGATGCGTGCAGTGACGTCGGGATCAATTACATCGATACGGCGCCGGTTTACGGCACGGGCGTTTCGGAAACGCTGCTCGGAGAGGCGCTGAAAAGGCGGCGGCACGACTTTGTGCTGCAGACGAAGTGTTCTCTGAACTGGCGCGGCGAAGGCGGAAATTTTCATTACTCACGCGACGGCTATACGGTCAACAACGATACGCGTCCCGAAGCGATCCGCCGCGACGTTGAGGATTCGCTCCGCCGCATGCAGACCGATTATCTCGATTCGCTGATCGTGCACTATGTGTGCAAGAGCTTTCCGGTCGAAGAGACGGTCGGCGCGCTCGAAGATCTGGTCCGGGAGGGCAAGATCCGTGCCTACGGGCTTTCGAACAGTCAGCCGGACGACCTGCGCGCCTATCGGAACGCGCCTTCATCGGCGCAGGGCGTATCGGTCGTGCAGGAGTTTTTCAGCATTCTTTCGCCGTTCCACGGGCGCGACTATTTCCCGGTCTGTCAGGAATCCGACACGGTCTTTCAGACGTACGGCGTGCTCGAAGAGGGCTTTCTCACCTCACCGCAGTTTATGGAGCACCGCTTTGAAAAGACGGACATCCGCTCGCGCATCCCGTGGGTCGATCCCGCCTGCCATCCGACGCTCAAAAAAGCATTCGAGCTCTGGACGCCCATATGTGAAGAACACGGCTGCAGCTTTGCCGCGCTCGTCGAAGCGTGGGCGCTCACGCAGTTCGACCGCATGAGCCTGCTCGTCGGCATGCGCAGACCCGAAAACGTTGCGGACACCGTGCGCTGTCTTGACGTGGTCCTGGCGCCCGACGAGGTCCGGCTCATGGAGGATGCCGTCGCCTCGATCCAGGTCGCCGTTCTGGATAAATAACAAACGCGCTTTGACGTAAAAAGGACTGTCCTGCGACAGTCCTTTCTCTTTTTTACCGGATCACCGGTACTTTTTTGTGCAGGTCTGCACGATCGTGCGCATCGCATCCGTTTTTCCGTTTTCTTGCCGCCCCTTTTTTACGCGCTCCCGTCCCGATTGGCAAGAGAAACTGACGCCCCTCATCGCCCCTTTTCAGCCTTCCGCTCCGCCCGGAAATAAAAAAGAACCGTTGTATGACGGCTCTTTCCGTTTGACTCCTGCCCCCGCTTCGCTGCGGGTGCCGTTCGCGGCGATCAACCGAAGTTGACATAAACCGCATTGATGTCCGCGTCCTGATACCAGTTTCCGCTGATCGACCAGGCGATTTTCCGGTAACCGATCGACTTTGCCAGCTCTCTGAGAGACGACCTTGCCGCATCCGACAGCTCGATCAGCTTTTCCCGGATCTCTTTTTCTCTCGCGGTCAGTTCTTTGTTTATTTGCTTCTCTTCTCCCGACCACTTGCTCTGCTTCGTTTTATCCTCTCTCCACGGAGAAACGGCGTATTCGTCTGCAAGTTCATTCGAGAATGCCGCATACGCGCGATACAGATTCAGATAATCCCGATAGCAGCTTCCGTACAGCGCGATCTGCTCGTCGGTAAATGTTTCTCCCGCCGTCTTCTTCTCCTGGATCAGCGTCAGAACGGACTCGATCTGATGCAGGCGTTTGATCGTTACAAACCCGATGCTGTGCAGCCATCGTTCGTACTGCCTTGTACAGATCCCGACCGGTTTTGCGTCGATCCCGTACACTTCCTTGATCAGATCGATCCGGTTTTGCTGGTCGACATACACAAACCGCCAGTCATATTCGATCTTACCGATCTCGCCGTACATGGAACGCGTCCGGATCTCGTCGGGATCCAGCTGTGCCGCATAATTGACCAGCGCGGTCGTCTGGGCCAGTGTTGTGTTGGTATAAATGCCGCTGTTCGCCGCGGAGATCAGAGCCGGGATCTGCGTCAGCCTGCCCTCCGTCTTCAGTTTCCGGAAGATGGCGACCATCATGCGGCGCTGTCTTGCGGTGCGGGAACTGTCCAGCCCGTCCGCATTCCATCTGATACGCAAGTATCCCATCACCGCATCGCCGTCCAGATGGTGCATTCCGACGCTGTACGACCGCTTGCTGCGCATCGCCTGAAACGCCTGGTCGACGTCATAGTCGATCCCGCCGATCGCATCCACGATATCGGCCACCGCCTGAAAATCCAGACCGTAGTAGTACGGGATCGAAATCCCGCCGAGCCATCGCTCCGCCGCCCGGCACATCAGCGCGAAGCCGTCCGCCAGGTCGTCTGACTTTCCGCTCGTATGGAACGTTCCTTCCAGTCCCACGTTGAAAACCGCGTTCAGCTTATAGAAGCCGGAATGACCCGGAACCGTTGTCAGCGTGTCCCTCGGCAGTGTGATCAGATCAACGGTGTTCCGATCGAAATTGACGGCGATCACCATCATAGAGTCCGTATGCGGCATCGTCCCGCTGGTTGTTTTTCCGTCCTCGTATGCATCGATCCCCGTAAGCATGATGTTCAGCATATGCGACGGAGCGGCGACCGTACCGGGATCCGGCAGCTGTGCCGGCGTCATGTCGGCATCGTCTTCGCTGCCCGTCTCTCCGTCCGGCAAAGGAAAAGCCGACGGAACCATCGTCGCGCTCGGGACCGTTGCCGGGATATCCGTTTGAAACAGATCCTCCGGATGGTGCAGCACTTTGTTTGCAAACCATGCACCGGCTGTGATACCGATGCAAACGATCGCGGCAACGATACTCCATACCGCGATGCGCGTTCGCTTTTTCTTTTGATTGATCGGTTTATCTGTTTTTCGCATATCGTTCTCCGTCCGGTTCTCTGCGTGAAAACAGGCATCATTATGGTACCCGTTTCACCGTGCCGTATACCGGTTCGCACAGCGTCGGCAAGCGATCGCTTTGTTTTTCAACCGCGGCGCCGTGCCGCGCAGCTTATGTGCCGCTCCGGTCCTGTATTTTCAGTCTTTTGAGCAGAACAGCACGCTGTTCTCCCCTGTCTACGTCAAGAAGGATACCGTCCTTTCTCTTTCGCATCTGTATGCCCTGTTTGATGTATCTGCCGATTTGATAGCACCATGCGAACGGCTTCAGCCATTTATGCTTACGGCACGCTTTCCAGTTGTGCTCCCCGGCGAACTGCAGATAGCGGAAAAACCCGATGGATTTCATCTGCGTGATGACTTTCTCGGTTTTGATTCCCTCTCCGCGTTTTCTCCCGAAGTTGCCCGATTCAAGCAGGTTCTCAATCAGCAGACTGCATAATTCCGGATCCGCAGATTCCGGCCATTTGATTCCCGGATTCAGCCCGAGATACATCTGGCACATTTTCGTGACGGTCACTGCGGTCGTTTCAAGACCTGCTTCCCTTACCGCTTTACGAAACGCCCGGTTCCACGCCTCGTCGTTCAATTCTTTATCGACATACATCATCCAGTCGATCACCTGCCTCAAACCGAGACCGGATCGCAGATGCTGTACCAGATGCGCCAATAAGACAAGCCCGTTTTCCAGCGCGGGCAGCATGGGAAACGCAGCGCCCAGGATCGTATGGACCTCCGGATTCTCCATTCCCTGCAGGACAAATCGCTCAATATCGAAATCATAGCTGCTGAAACGCCAGTGCTGTTCGAAAATGATCCCGTTTTTCTGCAGATGAATATGACGTTTTACACCGGATTCCTCGTCGACGACATACCCGTTCTGCGTCAAAAGCTCCTTGGCGCGGTCAAACTGTTCGATCGGAACCAGAAAGTCGATATCTCCCATGGAACGCTGCGACGGGTTGGTATAATAGATCGCGGACGCCGTCCCCTTCAGGATGACCATGGTTATCGCGTTCTCTTTCAGAATCCGATACAATTCCGATTGTGCGTGAAGAATCCGGATAAACGCAGCGGTAACCGCGCTGATCCTACTCTTCCGTTTTTCCCGAGCCGCATCCGGCGCAGCGCTTGCAACGATTCCGAGAATCGATTGCTCTTCCGCTTCTTTCAGGACCGCATCCCAATCCGTATCGGACGGAAAATCGACCTGCTGATTCCATAATGCCTTTCGTATTGCCAGCAGTAAGGTCTGTTCTGTCTGATTCATTGATCCCTCTTTCTCAACAATCGGTTTTCGATTTGCTCCGCCGTCTGCCGCCGATTCCCGGCAAACGCGGCATGTTCGCCCGTGATCTCCCTTATGCAAGATCGACCGTCGCGATCCGCGGTTCAAAGCAGCAGGTCGGACGGACGCAGACGATGCGCACGCCGGACGCGCGCTGCGGACCGACTTTCAGGAACGTCGCAAGAACGGATGTGTTTCCGCCCAACCCGAGAGGACCGATGTTCGCCTCGTTGACCCTGCGCGTGATCTCCGCTTCCATGTCGGACTGTACGTCGTACCTTCCGTCCGTCTGCGCCATAAGCATCATCGACGTCGCTTCGAAATGGGATCTGCCGATCCCTACGGCAAGCGTGCACGGCGAACAACCCAGCTGCGCCACGCCTTCGATCGACCACTTGACGATCTCATCCAGAACGACCTGTGTGTTGTGCTTGTGGAATACCCGATACGTTTTTGCCCGTATGGCGGGACCGCCGCCGAACATCAGAATATGCAGCCGGATCACGTTCTCTTCACAGCGGCGAAGCAGGATCGGCGCAGGTTCCACCCCGGCGCTGTCCGGATTCAAACCGCCGCTCTGATCGATCCGATGACTGTCGTCGCCCATGATGCCCATCGGCCGTCCCGGAAGCATGCGAAGTCCTTGTTTCACACCTTCTTTGATGTCATCCAGCATCCGTCCCGTAACCGCGCAGTCCGGTCCCACTTCCAGCAATAAATGCGGGATCCCGGTATCGTCGCACAACGGACTGCGGTTTGCTTCCGCCGCTTCTGCATTGTCAAGAATCGTTTGCAGCACCCACTTTGCTTTTTCATGATTCTCTGCAGCGATTGCCTGTCGATATGCTTCCTTTTTGTCCTCCCGAAACGTCGATCCGGCTTTCACGAGCGTATCTCTGACGAGACCGATCATATCACTGTTTTTCATAGATGCTCCTCCCGTGCGCCGCGCCGATGATCGCCGGATAGCGGTCGACCTTGATCATATGCAGCGCTTCCATGCCGAGTTCCGGAAAAGCGATCACTTTTTCTTCGCTCGTTCTGCTGCCGAGAAGCGCCGTCACCGGCGGGATCACCGCATAGACCGCATTGTTCCGGTCCAGCGCTTCGATCGTCTCCCGGTGCAGTTCGCCCTTGCCGAGATGCAGTTTGATCCCCGCCTTGCTCAACGGTCCGATCGAACTCTCGATCTCCAGTTTGTTGGAGCTTGTCGGTCCCACGCCCGCCGGGCTGACCGCCGTATGAAAAATGACCTGTCCGTGCAGATCAACGCCCAGTTCGCCTGCGGTTCCTTCTTCGATCATCTTCAGAACCTTCGGGAGAACGGCGTCGCGGCCGCAGAGGATGTATCCGCTGATCTCGACCGTATCGCCGACCTGCAGTTTTGCCGCCGCCTCTTCGCTGATGGGTGTTGTTAACTGAATCATGTTCCGCCTCTGTTATTCCTCGTTGACCGCAAACAGTTTGACGTATCCGCTTTCGTTCTTGATGACGCCGAACGCTCTTGCGCGGTTATAGGTCTTTTTTGCCCAGTTGGTATGCGGTTTGATTTCATTCATCTTATTGCCGCCTGCGCCCTTTACCACGCCGCCGTCTGTTTCCAGAATCTGGCAGGCATCGTCATACTCTTCTTTCGTGACGGCCATCAGTGCGTTCACAAACTTGACATGCGTCGGATGGATGACCGTGCGGCCGATAAAGCCGTTCGCTTTGTCCAGAATCACCTCGCGGAGCAGTCCGTCGATCTCCCCGTTTACCAACGGCTGACGCCGCATCAGGTAGTCTTCGATGCCGTAATGCTGAAGTTCTTCGAACATCAGTTTCTTCGGCGCGCGGAAATACTCCCAGACGGGACCGCTGATCACGTAATCGTTGTTCCTTCCGCAGATATTGATGATGTCGCTCAAAATCTCGCGTACCGTCATGATGTCGTACAGCGAATAATCCACGCCCCGGCGCACGCCGAACACGGAACTGAAGTCCGTTCCGCCGACACGCACCTGCAGAACGAGATCGTGATACTGATCCAGAATCTTCTTGATCCCGATCAGTTCCTGAATGCGGGTTTCCCGGTACGCAACCTGCGCATCTTCGATGATCGGCATGCCGTAGAGAATCTCTCCGAACCGTTCATTCAGGTCCTTGAGATATGCATAGTACGCATCGCCGTTCTCCGCATTGAACTTCGGGAAATTGACGCCGCAGAGCGAACGCACTTCCTGCTTGGTCAACTTTTCACCGAATGCTTTGAACTGGTCAAGATTGCGAATACGTACGAAAATCAGCGGCACTTTGTCTCCGTCCAGCGTGCCGTTGTCAACTGCTTCCGTGATGGTCGCGAGCATGTTGTGCACATTGTCCATCGCTTCCGGCACACGCTCCTCCGGACATGCGTCCTCAAAGCACATGACCATCGTCGTCAGGCCCGGCATCGCATTGTTCAGGATTTTCGTCGTAAAATCCTTATACCCCGGCATATACATTGCCGCGCCTAAACAATACTGAAGCAGCTCGCGCTCGGTATATTTGTTGAAATGCTCCGGTTCAACCACAAATTTGAAGTCCGGATTGTACATATGATGTCTCATGTATTCTTTTCCTTTCAATCGAATCGCCTCAAAAGGCAACACTTCTTTATAATCCTCCGCCCAAAGCGGATCCTGTTTCTCAGATCAGACTGCCTTTCGGACTCCAAACCGCTTCCGGATAGTATTCGTCGATCATGCGCTTCACAAGACTGCACTGCTTGGCGCGCTTTCTTGCGTCGTCTTCCGTGCTGTCCCAGCTGTGCGTCTGCGCCACGGAGCCGCCGGTTTTCAGATAGATCGGCGCCGCAATGCGGATCATTTCCGGAACCTCATAGTGCCGGATGAAGCCGCCGGTGGATTTGGGATTCTCGGTGTGGATGTCGATCGGACAATCCACCGCCTGACGCATTGCCGCCAGCATCTGAAGCTGAATGTCGCGCACGGGGTTGATCGAATCCGCGCCGATGCTTTCAAGCAGCTTTGCGGAGCAGGGATTGCCGTGACCTGCATGCGCAGAAACCTTGAAATGGCAATCCTCCGGGATCTCGCCCGCTTCCCGCATCTTGTTCAGGATCCACAGGCAACCCTCATCATAGACGAGAAAACCGCGGCAGCCGATCCGCGCCGCACGCTTGACGTCCTCGATTGCGCGAACGATCTGCTCCTGTCCGCGAAGGCGATACCCCATGCGCACGCCTTCCTCCGTATGAACGGACGCAGACGTGTCGGTCGTCGCACGAGGTCCGATCGCAAGAATCAGATCGGTCTGCCAGTCATGCGCATACTGAACCATCTTTTCGATTTCTTCATCCGTCAGCCGCATGATGCCCTGCGTCTGGGTCACGCGATGCAGATACAGACCGTATCCGTCTATCGCCTCCAGCAGCGCTTTCATGACTTTCGGTCCCTGAATGCCCGGAACCTCAAACCGATATTGCCCGCCGTCCTTAAAACGCTTTTCGGAAGTCGGCAGATCGTAGGCGTCGCCGCCCGGAAGTCCGACGGATTTCAGAAACGCTCTTGTCTTCTCCATGCTGTTCATGTTTGTATTTCCTTTCGATGTTGATAAAATGCTATTGTGACGATCCGCTCCGCCGTGTCTGGATCGGATCACGTTGCTTATCGGTTCAGATCCTCCGTCAGCGAATCGATCGCCGCCCGATGATCGAAAACGATCGGCGGAAGCTTGCGCGACAATCCCTTATGGATGCGGCAGTCGATGAACGACGCCTGTCCGCAGTCCTTCAGCTTTTCGATCGCATCGATCAATTCTTCCTTTGCGGTCACCGCATGTCCGACCGTGCGGTATCCGCATGCTTCGGCGATCCGCGTAAAGTCCAGAAGATGGCCGGCTGACGGTTGCCCGCCGACAGACTCGTGCGCGCCGTTGTTGAGAACGATGTGCATATAGTTCGGAACGTGGATCTTGGATACCATCGTCAATGCTCCCATATGCATAATGGCAGCAGAATCTCCGTCCAGTACCACCACTTTTCGGTCAGGCTTTTCCATTGCAATTCCGAGCGCAACGGAACTGGCATGTCCCATAGAACCGACGTTCAGAAAATCGCGGCTTTTTGTTTCGTTCCGCTTCTCCCGTAGGAAAAACAGCTCGCGGGTCGCACGACCGGTCGTTGCAGAATAAACCGTGTCGTCCGGCATATGGACAAGGATGATTTCAATGGCCTCTTCGCGGCTCATCGGATATGCGGCATCCGCATTGTTGGGCTTATCCGGATCCGCCATGACGCCTTTCGGCGCGATCAGCGCATATGCGCCTCTTGTTTCTTTACACCGGGCGACGGCTTTTTCGACGGTTTCGGCAAACGCCTCGTCGGAATCCGTCAGAACGGAATAGGGAATATGCAGAAGATCCATCAGCTTTACCGTGATCTCTCCCTGCAGCGTATGCTGCGGATGATTCGGCTCGGTGTTTCCCTGCCCGCGCCAGCCGATCAGCAGAAGCATCGGAACCGCATAAACGTTCCGATCCGCAAGGGATGCCAGAGGATTCAGTGCATTCCCTTCCCCGCTGTTCTGCATATAGACCAGCGGGATCTCCCTGCTTGCAAAATAGTGTCCCGCCGCGATCCCCACGGCGTTTCCTTCGTTTGCCGCTATGATGTTCCGCTCCGCGCAGTTTGTCAGCGCATAATTGCAGAACCCGTTCAGATAGGAATCCGGTACCCCCGTAAAGAAGGTAACGCCGTTATCCCGCAGCGTTTGAAAAACCTTTTTTTGATCCAGCATTTATTTCGTTTCCCCTCCGACGGATCCTTTGCCCCGGTACAGCGTAAAGTATTCCGGGCTGTCGCCTTTTGCCGTCATCCATGCCGTATCGAACGCATCAACGAGATCCTGCGGCAGCGGTCCGGCCTTGATCGCATCCATGTTCTGCTTCAGATGCGATAGCTTGGACGCGCCGATCAAAACGGCGTCACCGCGTTCGCCGTTCAGCATCGAATGATAGGCCAGCCAGCGATAGACGGCTTCGATCACGGTGATCCCGTTCCGTTCCGCCGCAGCTTTGATTACGTCGAGCGCATCGAAGCAGCTCTTCTTCCAATACCGTTTCTGATAATTCGGACGGTGCGTGAAGCGTCCGTCGGTCGGCGCTTCTTCGAATGCGCCGTACCGCCCTGTCAGCAGTCCTCCCGCCAAAGGGTTGTATGCGTTGAACCGCATCCCGAAATGATCCAGACACGCGTTCAGTTCGGTTTCCGCTTTTCGCGTGAGCGGGTTATAGATCCCTTCGTAAACCGTCGGGGTCACCCACCCGTTGCGATCGCAGATGTGCCGGACGTCCGCCACCATCCATGCGGGAAAGTTGGACAGCCCCAGCTCGCAGAACTTGCCCTGTCTGTGAAGATCCGCCATAGCCTGCAGCACGGAGGTCACCGGCGTCGCCGGGTCCGGAAAATGCAGATAGACCGTATCGACACGATCCAGTCGCATGCGTTCGAGCGACTCATTGACCTGCTTGTACGCCGCTTCCCCGTCCAGTCTTCCCGAAATGCGCGGATTCACCTTTGTTGCGATCCGGTACGGGCGATCCAGCTTCGGCAGCACGTCTCCGAGCAGACGTTCGCAGACGCCGTCATTATACACGTAAGCCGTGTCCAGCTCACGGTACCCCGCATCTAAAAATGCGTGAATAAACTGCGCAACATCGGGCGCAAATACCGATTCCCCGAAGGTCATCGTGCCGAGAATCAAACCAACCTGTTTCATGTTCTCAAAATCATAAATGTCCGACGAGATCATTCGCCGTCGTGTTCTTCCGGTATACCGCGTCAAATACCTGTGCGCCGACTGCGCGATCGACGCCGGCATATTCCATCAAGCCGTCGTACCGATCCCGGAATTCCCGGTCGGACAGCGGATTTTCCGGCTCGCCTTTCGGGAAATCCACGCGCTCCGTAAATGTGCCGTCCTTCGTTTGAACCGTCACGATCGCCGCCTGAACGGCCGGAAACGCCGCGCTCAGTTCCGCATCCGCCGTGACCCGGATCTTTTTTGTCAATGCAAGGATCCTTTCATCCCTGACGGCCTCTTCGGAAAACTCCTGCAATCCTGCTCTTCCGAAGATGTAACCGGCTGCCGTCGCGTACGGAATGCTCATTTTTGCGCTGTAGCTTCCGGGGATCTCGGTATGATCGTGCCCCGACACCGCGAGCCCGTACGTTTTGATATCGATTGCTTCCACCGATTCCGGAGCCGCTTTGCTCCTTAACCGGATCGCCGCTTCCACCGCCGGATGCGTATACCTGCACGACGCATACGGCTTGGTATAACTCTTCATGATCGCATAGGTTCCGTTCAGCAGCGTCGGCTGCAGATCCACGGTTTCCTTTCCGGTCATCATCCTGAAAAACCCGCGTCCGCCGAGCGGATCCGGATGCCCCTTGAATCCTGCTTTTGCAAGCTGCAGCGCCGTCAACGCAAGCAGCGACGTCTTTGCCACGTTATACGGTTTCAGCTCGCTGCCGTCGTCAAGCACTTTCAGCATGCCCGACGCCGCCACGGCGGCCGCCGCAAACGCCTGAAACCGCTCTTCTTCCGAAAACCCCAGCATATAGGCCGCGGCGATCGCCGCGCCCAGCGTTCCGCACGTCCCGGTCGCATGATAGCCCATCGCCTTGTGCCCCGGCTGGATCGAGACCGCCATCGTATAGGACGCCTCGTATCCGGCGATCGCCGCTTTCAGCAAGTCGTCGATCTTGATTTCGTATCGCTGTGCCAGCGGCAGCAGAAGTGAAAAGATCGGACTGCCCAGATGGATGATGCCGGAATTCGTTCCGTCGTCGAAGTCAAGGGCATGACCGTTCAGTCCGTTCAGAAACACCGCTTCTTTCAGCGCATAATCCCGTCCCGTTCCGATGGCGCGAAAAGCGCCTTCTTCCGGCATTGCAAATGCCGTATAGCGCTCAAGCTTGTCCCGCTGAAAAGCGGCTCCGGCACATGTCACGGCAAGATAATCGAGCAGGCTCTTCTTCGCTCTTGCCATAACCTCTTCCGGAATCGGCTGACGGTATAAACTGTCGATCGATTGTAAAAATGTCAACGATTGGTTCAAGGGGTCCTCCGTATGTTCGTCTTCCGTAACGTTGATTCGATCGACCGGCAGCCGCCCGAACCGGGCGGCATGCCGGTCTCAAAACCGCTTATTTTTCTCCTTCTTCCTTTATCTTTTTCTTGTCCGGCGTCAAAGCTTTCTCTCCCGCGAGATACATGCTCACAAGACCGAACAGGATCAGGATCGTGGAAGCGTAAACGATGATCGGTACAAACGTCTTATAAATCCAGGTGCACATCGCCTCCGCCGTCTCTCCGCCGATGATCAGCGCGGCGCAGTATCCGAAGAAGGTCAGACCGCCGGCGAACAGTACGATCATGATGCCGTAGCCGAAGATCAGTTTGCACACGTTTGAAATCTTCTTCAATGCGTTTTTCATCGTACCGTCCTCCTTACAATCCGAGGATCGGCAGCCAGCCCATCAGAACGATGACTTCCATGACAAACTGCGCCGCAACCCACCAGAGATTGTTTTTGAATGTTTTTCCGAATTCGCTGTCGGCAAGGGACATACCTGCGTACATGCCGAGGCCCAGCGGCGGTGTAATACCGCACATAACGCCGCAGATGCAGGGAAGCATGGCCGCCGCCAAAGTCGGATTCACACCCTTGGAAGCCAGAATGGTAATGAATACCGGTCCGAAGATGACGACAAGCGAACTTCCCGGTATCACCATACCGAGCAGACAAGTGATGAAACAGATGAAGAGGACAAGACCGAATCTGCCCATATTCATGGATTCCATGAAGACCAGCATCTCGTCTGTCACCTTCAGGTCCGTAAACATTGCGCCGATCATGTATCCGATGACGCAGACGCCGATCGCCGGTGCGATCGTTTTGACGCCGTCCGCAAACATCTTTGCGATCGCATGGGGCGTCACCTGTTTTTTATTCTTTACCGCGAGCACCGCGTAGATGGAAGCGAGACCTCCGATAAAGATCAGAAGACTGCTCGACAGCGCGGAAGCGCCGCTCTTGCCGAGCCGTTCCGTAAAGAACGACTCCTTAAAGAAGTAGTCCAGCACAAACGGCAGCAGGATGATGATCGGAAGGAGCAGACCCTGCCATCCTTTTTTGAATGTTTCGCCGAGCTTGGGGATCTCTTCTTTTGCCATCGGCTTCACTTTGTATACCTTGCAGAACACAAACACCGTGATCAGCCGCTGCAGAATGAACCAGAGCGAGCATCCCCACATGACGATCCAGAACTGTCCCTGCGTGATGTAGTCCTCGCCGTATGCAGCCATACCGGTCAGCGCGCCGAGCGCTGCAACGATATTGCCGGACGGCGGGATCATATTGCCGAGATACGAAGAATTGCTCTCGATGTTGGCGGCCAGTTCCGGCGGAAATCCGGAACGCTTCATCGCCGGGATCGTAATGGATCCCGTTGCCATGACGTTGCCCGGACCGGAGCCGGACAATGCTCCCATAAACGAGCTTGCCACGACCGACACATATCCCGCGCCTCCCGAAACGCGTCCGAGCAAAGCAAGTATAATTGCAATAGCCCCATCAATAATTTTCGTTTTTGTCAAAATAATCGACATCGCAACGAAAGCCGTCATCGAATACAACAGGTTCGTTTTGAGACCTTTGTCGATGTAGGTACCGACTTTTCCCCATGTCCCCGTAATCGTCAAAAGGACAATGAAGCTGATCAGAACGGCTTCGTAAACCGGTCGTTTCAGCAGCAGAAACCAGATGATGATTACCCCGAGCATGATTGCCAGATAAATCAATGCTGCCGGCATGTTTCGATCTCCTCCTTTTTTCTAATCCTCGCCTGCTTCGCTTAAAAAGCGCAGGGCGTGCCTTCCAGCATTTTTCGAATCAATTCTTTCTTCCCAACGTTGTCATACTGAATTGCATCCACGCCATGCCCGAAATTGGCTTCTATGAAATCCACGCCTTCTTCCGTAATTGCAATATCCCAGCCGAGATAAATCAGATTTTGGGAAAGCTGCGCCGCCGCACGCACTTCCTGCAACAGAATATCCCAGTTCGGTACCTGCATACCCATCATTAAGGCCCCGGAAGACGGATGCGTATCGTAAGACTTTTCCGTTTCGTTGTCTCGTCCGAAACACATAATCCGACCGGTCTTCAGGTCAATCGGATAAGCAACTCCGCCGGAATGCAGATTGTCCGCAATACTCCCGTTGCCGCCGCAGCGCAATACCGCGCCTACGATTTGCGTCGTATGGTTACGGTCAAGTATGGTTACAATCCGAACGGAATTCACAGAAGAAGCGTTGACCGCGCTTAACGCATGATGCTGTACGATTCTTTCTTCCAATACATAGTTCTCTTTTTTTAATTCTGCCAGCCGTTCGTCATTCATTTCGTCCCAGCGCAGCAGTTCAATTCCCGTTCCGCCGCTCAGGTATATGGGCTTTTTGAAAACCTCCCCGTGTTTCTGAATGAACGCGGCGATTTCCTCGATCGATGCATTCTCTGTGCCCAGAAACGCTCTCTTCACAAATCCCGCTTTGCTGTAAATCTCATCAAAGCGAAGTTTGTTGCCGATTGATCTGCGCTCATTCAACTCCGCCGTCTGAACCATTTTCCTGTTAATCTTCAGGTTTTGTCTGTAATTCAAGTATTTGCGGATCTCGGCATGACGTTTCTTATACAGTTCCATCGCAACATAGTGTTCCGTATTGACTCCGTGAATAAAGTGACACTCCAGGCATCTCATCTTCTCAAAAAACGGAATGCCGGAGCCCATGTTTGCCCAGTCATATTTCCTACCGTATGAAGCGATATGCTTTTTGATTCTGTCAATAATCTTCATATAATTTACTCCATTTCTGTTATCGGCTTTTATTCTTCAGAAGACGTCGAATCCTCACTATGTTCCTCGTTCGCGCGCTTTTTGCCGCGTTTGCCGATCAGCTTATTGATCGGCCTTTTAACGACCTGGACAAGGTAACGGCACGAGTCGCTTTTCCAGAACAGCAGAATAAATACGCTCGGTACTGTGACCGCAACAATCAAAATATGAACAATCAGAGAGAACCAGCCATGTCCGGTAAAGAAATGACGGCACGCCCAATAATCAGCTGCACCGACCGCCGCCAGCACAATTAAGTACAATCCATTCCTTAAATAGTAATCGGCAGGATGCTTTATGCCCAGAAAGCTGTATTTATAAACAACATGCGTGTCCATAATGATATTGGTTGAGAGCAATGAAGCAATCGTTCCGATCAAAACACCGTAGATGCCCCAGACCTGTACCAGAACAACCGACAGCACAATATTGACGACAATGCCGATCAGCGGTCGATACCACATGTATCGGAACGCGCCGCTGACGCTTCGGATCTGATAAACGTTGTTCGCCAGTCCGAGCAGATAGATCTCAACGCCTACAAGCAGCGCGAACGGCTGTGCGATTACATAACTGTCCGATATCCAGACGCTGATGAATTCATCCGCGCATGTTGTGATCCCGACAGCAGCGGTCCCGTATAAAACGACTGTAAGGAAATTCATGACGCGGAACATCTTGTATTTCTTTTCCATATCCGCGTCAACAAACAGATTCCCGAGACTTGCCCTGACTGAATTGTAAACCTGATTCAGCAAATTCCGGATAATTGTATAGAACAAAAGATAATTTGAGTACAGGCCGACAATGCCTAACCCCAAAAACGAACTCAGAACAATGTTGTCCGTTGCCTTCAGTACGACACTGTTCATTCGATACAAAAAAACCGAACCGCAGTCCTTGAAGAGCATCAGAATCTCTTCCTTTTTCAGACTGTCCTTTTCTTTTTCAAAGAACTGCGGATAATAGCGCTGCGCAATGGTTGCATTGACCAGGTTCGTGATAACCGAAAAGCACAGTACCGTTGCCGTGTATGCTATGAAATTCTTAAAGAAGATCAGTACCAGGATTTGGGTTGCATTACTGACGATCGTAATTGCATAGTCTGCAATTTCCAGGACATATTTCTTTTGATTCGCTCCCATGATCGTGCTTCGATACGCGAAGAACCAATAGGAGGAAACACTCTGCAGCAAGAACATGATAAACACCAATACGGCGTTGATATGCAACGCTGCAAGAGATTCATAGTCCCGAATCAGTACCGGAAGCAAAGGAATCAACGCAAGACCGAGCAAAAGGATCACTGCGCCGATCACACGATATGCCTGTTTATAAAACTTCATCAGGATGCGCACGCGCTTATCGTCGTGCTCCGCCAGCGGCTTATAAAGCTGATAGGTGATCGCCGCATCCACGCCCAACTCCGCCAAAGACAGCATCGAAAGAATATCGGCAAACAGACCGTTGATGCCGAGATACTCTTTTCCCAAGGCACTGATAAAAATGGTTCTGGTTACGAACTTCAGAACCATAATCAGTACCTGACTGCCGATGCTGGTTATGACATTCAGGAATGAATTTCTTACTCTGGATTCTTTTTTCATAAAGAACTGCCTTTTTGTTTGATTTCTGTCGGTTCGGTCCGCGCTGTGCGCTCGTTTAATAGTTCAGATCCGTTCTGAATTTTCTGCCCAGCGGACTCTTTTCGGGCAGGACAAGCATCTTTCCCCATGCGGAATCCAGCTCGTTGGAATAGCTTGCAAATCCTCCGCCCGGATAGAAGGTCAGTTCTGCAACATAGAGTTTGTCCGGTGTATCAAAGAAGTCCACCCTGACAAACGGGAACTCCTTTGCAAGCACGTTTGCATACTTCATCATTTCATCCAGATGTTCCGGTTTCGGGATATCTACCACGCGGTGATTGCCGTATACATAGTCCTTTTTATTCCATTCCGTGTCATAGAATGTAACCGTATAGTCCAGCGTCCCGTCTTCCAGATAATGAAAATGGTTCGAACCCGCGTAGAACAGATCCGGCTTGCCTCCGAAGCAGAAGAGTTTATAATCGACGAGCTGATCCTGTACGCTTTCCAGATACTCCTCTGCAAGGATCATCGGCGTGACGTTATAATATGCCCTGCAATACGAATTGATCAGCGTTTTCTTCGGTTTCAGCCAATTTGCCAGTTCTTCTTTGAGCGGTTCAAAGTCGACTTCGTTCTTATTCTTGATAAACCGAATGAAATTGCCGTCGCTCTGGCAATTTGATTTCAGCACGAATCTGTCCGGCAGCTCGTTCCACGGAATGTCTTCCACCCGTTTCCACGCGCCGATCAAAGGAACCGTATGTCCTTTGCCCAGTTTCTTTTCGATATAGCGCTTGAACCCGTATTTGCAAACGATCTCGGAAAGGTCCGGATGATCATAATACAGCTTATACCACTGAAGTTTTTCCGGGAACGATCGCAGATTTGAAAAATCGAGTTCTTTCCCGGTCTTTTGCCGATACAACGCTGCCAGGCCGGCTTCTCTTTCCTTGTCCGTCAGATTCATCGGCATCGGGTGACGGCGAAGATGGATGTAGTTGTAGACTCTTTTGGGCAATACTCTTTTCAGCAAACGTCCCATGCGTGATTACTCCTTGCCGCAATCCTTCAGGATCATATGGATGTTCTCTTTTCCGAGCTTTTCCGGCGTACGGCCTTCCGCGCGCAGATCTCTGCCGAGTGCAGCGGAGGCAATGGAAATGATCCCCGAACAGATGGGCGTGGGAATGTGCAGCGCCATCGCGATGGCTTCCAACATGACAAGTCCTTGCGGAACATCCTCGGAGATATAACGGGAATCGACCTTTGTGGGACCTTTTGCACGGGTGGGCATTTCGGCATAATCGAGAAACACCTCTCTTGCATTGATACCATCGTCAAGAGAATTTCTGTATTTGCACGCCTCCACATAGCTGAGACGCGGGAAACCGAGCGCTTCCAGCACATTCATCTTCTCTGCATCGAGCGCTTCCAGAATACGCCAGGTTGCAGGATTGTCCCTTGTATATGCTTCATGATACAGGCAGAATTCGCCTTTGGATTTTTCAATGCGCGGAATGCTCATGACCGAACCCACGGTATGCACAATCAGATTCGGATTGTGAAGCGCTGCCTCCGCAACCGAGTTGAGATATACCAGGTTCTCGCCGAGTTGATCGAGCTTTGCAATAGCTTCCTCTTTTCTTGAAGTGGGATAAATGCCGATCGGGTTTCTTACGTTGCGGAAGCCGACGCGGAAAAGACCCGGTTCCATAATGCGGCCGTCGATGAACGAGCTTTCCGCCTCGGCAATGATGATTTTCTTATCCGGGCAGTGCTTCAATACGTACGCTGTGGAGAAGTATCCGGGATTGATCAGCAGAATCTGATCATCCTGAAGGTACGGTGCGATCCTTTCGATGAGCTGCTCGTGGAAATTCGTCTGAATATAAATGATTACGACTTCATTTCCTTTGATGTCCGCAACATCGCGGCTCAGTTTGTGAATGTGGGCGGTCTTCATATCGCCGAATTCATTCAGCGTCATCTTTCCGTTGTTTTGTTGCAAATAGAAGAAATTATCGTCATGCATTGCATGCGATGTCTTGATCAGGGTGATCTCATGTCCATGCAAGGTCAAGTCTACCGCTACTGCACAGCCGGCGTTTCCGGCACCTAAAATCGCTATTTTCATTTTTGATGCTCCTTTATTGATGATGGATTGGTGATTAATAAAAACAGTCTTTCTTTGTCTTTTTGATAAAAACGTCTTCAAAGACTTCTTCGCTCAGGTCTGCAAAAGTCGGACCGCAGCTGATCTGGTTCGGCTCGGGCATGATGTTGAATTCGATAAACACCGGCGCGCCGGTTTCGTCAACCGCATAATCCCATCCGATGATACCGAAGTACGGCAATGTCGGATGCAGGCGCTTCACCGTTTCGATGATCCTGTCGAATCCGGGCACTTTGATGTCTCTGAACTTGATGCCGCTCGGATGCTCGTCCGTCCATTCGGATTTTCTGGTCACCGCTTTTTCCGCGAGTTGTCCGTCCGGATTGATGACGCAGGAAATACCGCCCGCCGAAATGTTGTCTACACGCGAACCAACCCCGCCCATTCGCAGGATCGTCGAAAGAATGTGTACTTCTCCCTTGAAATAGAACGATACTACTCGGATCGTGTTCAGCGACGCCGGGTTGATTCTTGCAAGATCGGCATGCTGCCTGACAAGGCGCTGCACAACGAAATTGAACCGGAACCTCTTGAAAATATCCGGGATTTTCTCGGTGTTTGGATCATCTTTATCGAAAAAAGTGATCGATCTTCCGCTTCCGCTGTTCACAGACGGTTTGACAATCAGATGCTCTTCCTTTTCACAAAGCGCAATCGCTTCTTCTTCAGAGATCGGTTCATCACCGTCCCCGTTGAAGTAGCAGCCGGCAATGTTCTTTACAACGGTTTCCGGCTTTTTCACGTCGCGCAGCAAGCGACTGTACATTCCCTTGTCCCGATACGCTTTATTGATGGCAATATAATTGAAATACGGAAGGATATCCTTGTACCATATCGTATCCGACACATATCGCGGATCGTATGCTTTTAAGCCGTTGCAGTAAAGATCATACCAGTACTTTTCGGGTTTTCGGCCGAAACGCTTCCAATACGGAACGACCGTTTTGTTATACTCGGCCGCAGTACCGTTGTATCCGTTATGAATACTCCTCAAACGCTTTTTGACATTCTTTGTCTCGTCTTCGGCCAAAGAGTACATCCTTGCTTTGATATACAGTTGTTCCATCTTTCTTCGAGACGGTTTATGAAAATGAATGACGCCCATTGAATACCTCTTTCGAAAATCTTATTTGTCGATACCATTGATCCGAAAATCACCGCAAGCCGAAAACATCCTGCAGAACTTCGTCCGTTAATGCGCCGAAAGACGGTCCGCAGCTGATCTGATTCTGCTCCGGCATGACATTGAATTCGATAAATACCGGTTCACCTTCTTCGTCAACCGCAAAATCCCACCCGATCAGATCGAAATACGGCAACGTCGGGTGAAGACGCTTCACCGTCTCTATGATCTTCGCAAAGCAGGGAACCTGAATATCTTTGAACTTGATGCCGCCGGGGTGCTCATCGGTCCATTCGGATTTTCTGGTAACCGCTGTTTCAACCAGCCAACCGTCCGGTTTGATCCGGCACGAAATGCCGCCTGCAGATATGTTGTCAACTCTCGAGCCGACGCCTCCCATTCTCAGAATGGTGGAGAGGATATGCACTTCGCCCTTAAAACGGAAAGACACCACTCGGATCGTGTTTAATGACTTTTCATTGATTCTCGCAAGATCCGGATGCTGTTTTACCAGCCGCTGCGCAACGAACCCGGACGTGTATCCGTCGAAAATCTCTTCGATCCTGTTCGTTTTTCCGTCTTCGTTATCGAAAAACAGAACGCCGTTGCCGCCGCCGCTGTATGTCGACGGTTTGAAGATCAGGTGCTCTTCGCGTGCGCAAAGCGCCGCCGCTTCTTCCTTTGTGATCGGCATGTCTCCGTCGCCGTTGTAATAATACCCGGCGATCCGCTTCACGACCGTCTCCGGCTTTTTCACATCACGCAGCAGGCGGCTGTACATTCCTTTGTCGACATACGCCTGTCTCAGCAGCATGTTGTTGAAATGCGGAATGATCCTGCGGTACCACATGGAGTCCGGAACAAATCTTGGATCATATGCATCCTTGCCGTTGCAGTACAAAGAGTACCAATACCGCTGCGGTTTGACACCGAATTTTTTCCAGTATTTCAGTACGACTTCACGGAACTCCCGCGCGCTCCCCCGATAGCCGCCGCCGATCATCTTAACGCGCTTTCTTGCATATCTTGATTTTTTCATCGTATGGTGCAGCATTCTTGCCGTGACATACAGCCTGTCGACCACACTGTTTGAAAGAAGCTTGTATTTCATGCGTCTCTTCCCCTTTTCTTCCCGGAATATCTTTATTTGAGCGGAACAAGCAGATCCCGCCGCATCATATCGTTACCGTCCGCGTCGATCACTTTCACCGATTCCAGGATCTTCTTCTCTTTTTCATTGAACTCCCGGATGCTGTCCGCTACGATGTTCATCCCTGCGACCCGGTCACTGCTGCTTGTCACCCCGCGCATTTGCGTACCTTTCATTCGCACGGGATGGAATTCGTTGATGATGCCCTGCGCAGCCATCTCGTCAAAACCTTCGAAGTGATCGAATACGCCGGGACGGCAATAGATGAAATCGTTCACTACGATTTTATGACCGGTATCCTTTCGTTCCAGATCCGGCTTCCATCCAAGCGTGATGTCGATGGTTGCCGTGATCACGTCCACGCCGGAGGAATACTTGATGAGCAGCCATTTCATATTGCCGCCGGTCCTTGCGCAGAACTCGAGAACGGATACGTCGTCGCCGTTGTTGAGCAGTTGGATCAGCAGGGGCGAATTGACAAGTCCGAATCCGTCTGCGATCTTTTGCGCGATTTCCTCGATTTTCTTCAGCACGGTCTCGGAAGCATGCACCGGATACCGTCCGCGAAAGATCACGAAGCGGTCGTCCGACTTGACCTTTTCGCTGTTTGATACGGTCAGGATCTTCGCCTTGCCGTCCACCACGAATGCATCGACGCTGATTTCGTCGCCGCTGAAGAACTCCTCCACGATCACGCCGCCGCTGCGGCTGATCTGATGCGCCTCTTCATAGAACTGCTGCAGTTCCTCTTCGTTCCTCGCCTTGCGTACGCCCTTGGAGCTGTACGCGTCGATCGGTTTTACAACAAGCGGATACTTTAAATGCGAAATGGCTTCCAAATCCAGCCGATCCGTTTCCACATAATCGGTCGTGGGAACGCCGATCTTTTTAAAGATCCGTTTCATGCGGATCTTGTCGGATACGTTCTGCGCGGTGCGATAGTCAATATAACACGGCAATCCGAGCATTTCGGATACTTCCGCCACCACCAGAAGCACCTGGTCCGCACACACGGTCAGCAGGAAATCGACTTTTTCGTTCTGCGCGATTTCCCGGATCGCCGCGGTGTCAAATATGTTGACATGATAGAAAACATCCGCGTACGGTCTTGCCACCGCATTCGGGCTGCCGTCCGCCAGCACGGTCGTGATCCCTCTGCTCTTCAGCTGTCGGATCAGTTCGATCTGCGGAACGCCTCCCGCCAATACAAACGCCTTCATTCATTTCCTCCGATCGGTTCAATTGCTTCATTCCAGGCCGTGCGCTTCCGTTCGCTCTCATTCACATCCGCACGGCACACGCTGCTTCGGAAGTATCCGTCGCTTACCGCGATCCGCTCCCTTCCGTGCATATACATCGCGTTCATTTGAACGATGATGAAGTACATCATATAAAACGTTCCGTGCGTATGCGCAGAGAAGAACGAAACGATCAGCACGATCAGGCTGATCCAGAATCCGCTGCCTCTGACACGGAACACGAACTGTCCGTAATACCAGTACGAAAGGATGACGCCGATCCATCCGAATTTATAAAACGTCGCGTAAAAGCCCGGCATATTGAAGGAAACGTCCAGCGTTTCCGACACACCGAATATCCGCGCGCTTCCCGTGATGCTCCGGATCAATCCCCTCGCCAGTCTGTTGCGCCCGTCTACCGCGGACGATCCGCCCGTCGAAGTCTCTTTCAAAAAACGGTCGACCGTCTTGCCGAACACCGGCACGGTAAAGTAAAGAATGACGAGTGCCAGCACCACTCCGATCAGGATCGACAGATTCCGGACGGTCAGCATATTCTTCCATCTCGCAACGTTGCGCTTGTTGTCTTTGCTGCGATACAGCGCAAAATAGACGATCCAGACTGCGACCGAGCAAACGACCCCCATGCCGGATGTGGAGAGAAACATTGCCAGCGTGATCCATCCCGCATACCGGAGACGCGCACGATCCTGTCCCTGAGAAAACAGCATCAGGCACAAGATCGGGAAGCAGTACAGGAACAGGTGCGAAGGTTCCATAAAGAACGCGCAGGGGCGGTAGAAGTCATTCTTCAGACCGCGTATGCCGTACAATCCGGTCTGCGCGCCTGCGATCCATCCGGCGCTCGACTTCAAAAACAGCGAGGTCGGCGCCAGCTGAAGATGGAATCCGAGAATATAGTAGCAGATATATTGGATCAGAAGAAGAACGCCCGCCGCCGTGCCGATCAACACCGCATATTTGATGAAATACCCGACGTTGATACAGCCGACCGCAATGGCCAGAAACAGAAAGATAAAGAATACCCCGTACAGGATCCTGTTCATGTTGATCGAATGATCCACCATTTTGTATGCCTGGAAAAGGATCATGGGAAGGATCGCGGTCAGGCATCGCTTGTCGATGCCGTCTCGATTCAGAACCCGAATGAACTTGATCGCTATATACGGGAACAGCAGGATCAGTACTGTGAATCCGGCATTCTGATATATGCCCTTGTAAAACTGGATGATCGGACATAACGCAAGCAGGAACGCGCACAGCTTATCGGCCAGGCTGTTGTTCCTTGCGCCAAGCATCGCGATCTTTTGAAATGTCCGGTCTTTCAATCCGTAGATCCTCAGTACCATGCGATTCTCCTTCAACCGTCAGGATCAGGCGTTCCCTGCTGCTTCCGCCTTTCTTTCCTCATCTTCGATGATCTGCTTTTTGGTCCTTGTCTCAAGAAGATTCTTTCCGTCGAATTTGACCCGGTTCGAATCCGTTCGCATTTCGCTCTTTGTCAGAACGATCTTAATCGTTTTGAACACCATTCTGACGTCCAGCCAAAAACTGATGTTTTCAACGTAATAAATATCGCTTTCAAACTGATCGTTCCACGTCCATGTCTTTGTGTCGAGCCGATCGGTTCCGCCGATCCGCCAGCACGCAAGACCCGGGCGGACACAGTGACGGTATTTATGCCTTTGGTTGTATAGAGGGAGATAATCCACCATCAGCGGACGGGGACCGATGATTGACATCGTCCCGTTGAAAATGTTGAACAGTCCGCCCAGCTCGTCCAGCGACGTTCTCCTTAAAAAGCGCCCGAACGGTGTGATCCTTTCCGCCGGCGTCAGATGCACGCCGTTTCTTTCGGTCTCGTTGATCATCGACCGGAACTTGTACATTGCAAAGATCTTTCCGTCTTTTCCCGGACGTTTGTCCATATAGAATACGGGTTTGCCGTGAAAGACCAGTTCCAGGATCACGAGCGTCAGCAGAAGAGGACTCAGGATCACGATCGCAAGCCCGCTCAGCACAACATCCAGAACCCGCTTGATATATCTGGAATAGATGCTGTTCTTCGGATGCGGGATATCGGTTCTGATTTTTGATGCTAGAGATGTTTCGGCCATACTCTTTTCCCCGTTTCTGCTTATTCCTGACTTTCCGCGTATGCGCGGTAAAATGCGCGTCCGTCAATTTCGTACAGACCTTTGCCTGCAAAAAACGCTCTTACCCGATCCTTTTGAAGCGCCGGTCCGCTCATGACCTGCGAATAATCCAGCGCCGCATGGGAATTGATCTCGCAGAGCTTCATTCCGTCTTCCGTAATGATGATATCAAACCCCATATAATCCAAAGAAGACAGATGCCGGCATACCTGCTCGATCTTTTGTCTGACGTACGTCCAGTTCGGAAGCCGGAATCCTTCCCATACGAACCCGGTATCCGGGTGCTGCCGGATCCGCCATTCCCCGTCGTCGCAGAAGCGGCGATACCGTACGCCGGTCGTTTGGAACACGCCGGTTTCATAATCGAATCCGATACCGACGCCGCCCGCGGAAAGGTTGCTTGCGCCGCCGGATCGCGCGGCTCCGAACCGTGCGAACGAAACGACGTTTGACCATGTCGTTTCCTCGTACCGATCCTTCGGCACATTCTTGCACATGATCACGCGAAGCGTGCATTCGCTGTCCGGCCAGATCCGGGCGAGATCATGATGCTGCGCACAATACTCCGTCACAATGTAATTGCGCATGGCATCGCGGATCTCTTCAAGCCGCGTCATATCGATCGGCTTGTTGTTCTCATACAGCTCGCTGTTTTTCAGTTCCAGCTTGATAAATCCCAATCCGCCCGAAGTGCCGGAATTGGGCTTCATCGCAAGGATCCTCTTCTTTTTGAGCAGGTTCAGGAGGAAGTCTTTATCTTTCGGAATATCCGTCGGACAATCCATCAGATACGTAAACCGCCCTCCGCACTGCTCGTTTTCGACGTAGACAAAATAGTCCGGCATCGTTTCCTCACAGCCGTTGCTGTTGAGAACATATTTCAGGGTCGTCTTATCCAGCCACTTCAGAAAATGATTGTTCAGCGGATGCAGCATAAAGTACGGATAGTCCGGCATATAGTCTTTCCAGTTCTCTTCCGTCAGTCCGTACAGTGCAATGCGCCCCGGGAAAAATCCCTTTTCCATTGCCCATTGCTTTTGCGACTCATCCGAAACGGGAAAAGCTTCTTCGTCGTCTTTCAGTTTCTTGACGAACATCTTTGCCCATTTGTAATCCATTCCCAGTGCTCTTACTTTTTCGAGCAGTACGTCGTAATTCGTTGCCATTCTCTCTACACTCCGCTGCGCAGCGTCAGTTCCTGCGCTGCTCCTCAAACTTCTGCCACATGTAATTGACCAGTTCTTCCGACACTTCCTGATGCTTTCACTGAAAACACCGATGAATGATGTCGATGATCACGTTCTGCTGTTCCGGCGTCATTTTATTGTCCGATGGCAGGCAGAGCCCGCGGCGGAAGATGTCTGCGCCGACGTCGATGCCGGCGCCGGCAATGTATGCGTTGCTGCGGCCGCGTCCGTTGCCTTCGGTGGTGATGAACGCATGCGTGCGATAGATCGGCTGCATATGCATCGGCTTCCAGATCGGACGCCCCTCGGCGTTGAACGCGGCAAGCGCGTCAAGGATCTCGTGCGGAGAACTCTTGCCCGGAACGGTTTGATACAGATAATCCTGCTCACCGCGCACCGACGGCGCCATCGCGTCCGCATCGATGATCATGCACGAAAGCCAGAAGTTCGGCTGTGCCGTTTCGGGATCGAAGGGATTCATCCTGACCGGCAAATCCGAAAGACCCGCCCGGTAGCGCTCATAGATCGCTTTCTTCTGCGCGATATGCTCGTCGAGATACGGGAGCTGTCCGCGCACCACGCCGGCGACGATATTGCTCATGCGATAGTTATAGCCGATCTCTTCGTGCTGATACCACGGCGCCGCTTCGCGGCTCTGTGTCGACCATTTGCGGACCTTTTCGGCGTCCTCGCGGCTGTTCGTCAAAAACATGCCGCCTGCGCTTCCGGTGATGATCTTGTTCCCGTTGAAGCTGATGCAGTTGTAATCGCCGAGCGTGCCCGTTTCGACCCATTCGCCGTTCAATCTGTACTTCGCGCCGAAGGATTCCGCGGCGTCTTCAACGATCAGCGCACCGTGCGCATCCGCGATCCGCCTGATCTGTTCCATCTTGCCCGGGGTGCCGTACAGATGCGCAACGATGATCAATCGCACCTCCGGATACAGATCGAACGCGCGTTCCAGCGCGACGGGATCCATGTTCCAGGTGTCCGGCTCGGTGTCGATGAACACCGCTTCGCCGTCCTCGTATGCAACCGGATTGATGGACGCATCGAACGTCATATCCGAGCAGAACACGCGATGTCCCTGCAGCGTTCCCTGATTCGGGCGCGCCTGGCCGTAAAGCTTTTCGCCGGCAAGCTTCGTCGCAAGATGCAGCGCGGCCGTCCCGCAGGAGAGCGCAACCGCATACTTCACGCCGACGCGCGCTGCGACCTGCCGCTCTACCTCGTTGATGTTGGCGCCGACGGTCGAAACCCAGTTGGTCCGGATGGCGTCGTCCACCCAATGCTGTTCGTCGCCGTGCATCGTGGGGCTTGCAAGCCAGACCTTGCGTTCGAACGGCTCGATCCCCGCAAACCGCGGGTCGTTTTGAAACAGATTCATAAAAAGTACTCCTTTTTTCGGTGCGATCAGCCTGCGATCGGCTGCCTGTCCCCGACCGCGTTCTTCGCGTCGCCGATGACGGTGACGGTCTCGCCGTTGTTCACGGGGTGATAGGTCGGGACCATACCCATGATCAGCTCGCGGATGTGATCGTCATTCGCGTACGCCGCGTTCATCAGCGTTTCGAGATTTCTGAGGAACAGGTCGTGGTCGAACGGGATCGGCGCGCCGATATGAATCAGATCGTTGTCGGTCTTTTTGAGTCCTTCCTCCGCCATGAGCTTCTCCTCATAGAGCTTCTCGCCGGGACGCAGACCGGTGTACTCGATCTTGATGTCCACATCGGGTTTCAATCCCGCCTGCTTGATCAGGTTTCGCGCAAGCGTATCGATCTTGACGGGGCTGCCCATATCGAGCACGAAGATCTCGCCGCCCTTTGCGTAAGTTCCGGCGAGCATGACGAGACTGACCGCCTCCGGGATCGTCATGAAGTAGCGGATCACGTCCTTATGCGTGACGGTCACGGGACCGCCCTTTGCGATCTGCTTTTTGAACAGCGGGATGACCGAGCCGTTGCTGCCGAGCACGTTTCCGAAGCGCACTGCCACGAATTCCGTGCGGATATTCCGGAACACGCGTCCCGTTCCGTCCTTGTCCGCATTCTCATATCCCACATGCGTGAACAGCTGCGGGATCTCGTTCGCCTTGCCCGCCTTGATCTTGGCGTCGAAGCACTGAATGACCATTTCGCACAGGCGCTTGCTGGCGCCCATAACATTGGTCGGGTTGACCGCCTTGTCCGTGGAGATCAGCACAAAGCGCTCGCAGCCGTGGACCATCGCCGCATAGGCGGTCTTATAGGTGCCGAGCACGTTGTTCTTGATCGATTCGCACGGACTGTCCTCCATCAGCGCGACATGCTTGTGCGCCGCCGCGTGATATACGATCTGCGGATGATAGGTCTTGAACACCTTGAACATCCGGCGGCTGTCTCGCACGGAACCGATCAGCACCACGAGATTCAGATTCTTGTACTGATCCTTCAGCTCCTGCTGGATGTCATATGCGCTGTTTTCGTAGATATCGAAGATGATCAGCTGCTTGGGCTCATGCGCGGCGATCTGACGGCAGAGCTCGCTGCCGATCGAACCGCCTCCGCCGGTGACAAGCACCGTCTTGCCGTGCACGAACGAAAACACTTCCGAAAGATCGGAGCGGATCGGTTCGCGTCCCAGAAGATCCTCCACCGCGACGTCCTTCATGGCGCTGACCGTGATCTGCCCGGAGATCAGCTGATACATGCCGGGCAGCTGCTTGAGTTCGCAGTCGGTTTCATTGCAGATCGCGAGGATATCGCGCTTCTGTTCCGCCGTCGCGCTCGGGATCGCGAGATAGATCTTGTCGATGTGATACTTTTCGACGCAGGAAAGAATATCGTCCCGTGTTCCGACGATCGGAACGCCCTCAAGATACCGGTGCTGTTTGCCCGGATCGTCGTCGATGATGCAGACGATCCTTTCTTTGATCCCGGGATTCAGGATCATGTCCTTCAAAATCATCTGCCCCGCGTTGCCGGCGCCGATCAGCATGACGTTTTTGCTTGCCGCGCGGTTCAGGGTTCTTTCCCCGCGCAGATAATCGAATACGCGGTAGGAGATGCGGATTCCGATCAAAAGGATCGTCTGGATCATGGCGCCGCCGAGATAATACGAGATCGGCATGCGCTCGAAAATCAGCGTGATCGCGACCGCATGGATCGCGGACAGCAGCAGAGACGCCTCGATCGTTCGCACCATTTCCCGTACGCCGATATAGCGCCAAAGCGAGCGGTACAGTCGAAACAGCCACATGACCAGCACGACCAGCAGCGCATACGGCAGAATGAACCGGTTGAACGCCGTGATATAAGCCTTCGTAATGTTCGAAAAAACGAAATCGAAGCGGATCCAAAGCGCAAGAAAGTAGGAAGCGACCGCAGCGATGAAGTCCAATACGGCAAACAGTACCGAAAGAAGCTGTCGTTCGCTTCCTTTATGCTTTGTGCCCCGCGTATACAATTGGTTATTCTGTCTATTCATGTTTCTCTTCCCCATCCTCAACTCTGCCGTTCTGCGGGCAGAAGCGAACCGAGTTATCGGAAATCGACGTAAACCTCGTTGATCACGCTGTTCTTATCGAACCACTTGCTGACGGTATGGTCCCAATCCGGCTTATACGGCGAACCGAACGACTTGTTCAGCGCGTTCCCGGATTTCTTCAGCTTCGATTCCAGTTCCGTCAGCTGATTGTAAAGTTTTCTGCGCTGCGTTGTATCCTTGGACGTCAGCTGGTCCGAGCTGTCATAATGCGCGCGCGTCCACTGATCCGCCTCATAGAATTTCTCCTGAAGATTCTCCAGATCCTTCCAGCATCTTGCATATGCCGATTTCTGCGCTTCCGTCATGTTGCTTGCATCCGGAGAGGCATGTACCGCTTCGAAGATCTTTTTCGCGGTATTGATATACTGGATCGCCAAAAAGCCGCTGTCGTACAGGAACGTCTCATACACCGGCGAATTGACATACATCGGCTCGGCGTCGATCCCGTATACCTTCTTGAGGATGTCGATGCGGTCCTGCTGATTGATGAAGCAATACCGCCACAGATACTGCTCCTTCATGTTGCCCTGGAAGCTGTACGTCTGGATGCTGTCCGGATCGATGTCCTGCGCAAAGCTGACCAGCGCAGCCACCTGCGTCGCCGTCGTGTTTGTATAGATATTCTGCTCCATCGTCTTGAGGAAATCGGGGATCATCGACAGCTTGCCTTCTTCCTTCAGCTTCCTGAAGATGGCGACCAGCATCTTGCGCTGTCTTGCCGTACGGTACGAATCCAGTCCCTCCGCGGTTTTGCGCATCCGCATATAGGCCATGACGCCTTGACCGTCCAGATGACGATGTCCTTTGCCGATCGTCTTTCCGTCGAGCGTATGCAGCGTAACGTCCACATCAAAGTCGATGCCGCCGATCATGTCGACCAGATCGATCACCGCCTGAAAGTCCACGCCGAAATAGTAAGGAACCGCAACGCCGCCGAGCCACTCTTCCGCCGCTCTGCTGGAAAGCTCGAAGCCGGCATTCGGATCGCTCATGCCGCCGCCGACGTTGAAAATACCGTTGAACTTATAGAATCCGCTGTGTCCCGGAACGGAGGTGAAGCAGTCTCTCGCGATGGAGATCAGACTGATCTGCTTCGTATCGAAATTGACGGCAACGATCATGTTCGCGTCGGTATGCGGCATGGAACCGCTGGTCGATGACCCGTCCTCGTGCGCGTCGATCCCGAACAGCGCGATGTTGACCATGCCGGTGATCGTCTTGACTTCCGGCGTTTCTTCCGGCTGCAGGGCAGGCGCGCTCCCGCGCTCTTCCTCCGACAGATATGCCGCGATATCGAACAGCGGCGTCGCCTCTGGAACCGGCGTTTCGCTGCGCTGTTCGTCCTGATCGAAGAATGCTTCCGGCCGTTCCATAACGTTCCACAGATAGATGCCTGCGCCGAGCAGCAGCAGCGCGATGCTGCCGAGCACGATCAGCGTTATGATCTGACCTTTCTTCATTTTTGTGCGTGTTGCTTTTGTTTTTTTCTTTCCCATTGTTTCTTCTCCCGATGAGGTTTTTTCGTTGCCTGCGGCGTACGACAGACTTCTTCGCATGCGCAGACTTCAGTTGTGTCCGACCGTCCGATCGTCGGCCGACTTCCGTCGCGTTCCGCTCGCTTCGGTCTTTTCCCCGTTTTTCGATCGGTCCCGCAACGAAACGGTTTTACGGCACATCCAAATCGCCCCTCCTCATCCCTCTGTCAGATTTCCGATGTATTGTGACACGAATCCTGTTTGATCAAATCGGTATTCCGATTTTTATGTGTCTTCTGTCTTTTATTTCGCTCTGGTTCCAAACTACATAGCCTTCGCATAGTATAAGACATTGTCATTATACAACGAAACCCGCAACTCGTCAACTTGCTATCTTTTCCATGCGTCTTCCGGGGCAAATATATTGTTTTGTCCGATTTATCAGGAAGAATCGGCACAATGCGGTTGCGAAACGCTCTGCTTTCTGTTATACTGATGCAAATACAGTTTACGGCAAGGAGCGAACCGATATGGCGACTTTTATTTCCGAACCTTCCCGCACTTTCAATGAGTACCTTCTGATCCCCGGATATTCCTCTTCCGACTGTCTTCCCGCGAACGTTTCGCTGAAAACGCCGTTGGTGAAATACCGCCGCGGCGAAGAGCCGGCTCTTTCGCTGAACATCCCGCTGGTATCCGCGATCATGCAGGCCGTGTCCGACGACCGCATGGCGGTCGCGCTCGCCAGAGAAGGCGGCGTCAGCTTCATTTTCGGTTCGCAGTCTATAGAGAGCGAAGCCGCGATGGTCAAACGTGCCAAGGACTATAAAGCCGGCTTTGTGCGCAGCGATTCGAACCTCAGACCGGATCAGACGCTCGCCGATGTGATCGCGCTGCGCGAAAAGACCGGACATTCCACAATGGCGGTCACCGCAGACGGCACACCCGAAGGAAAGCTTTTGGGTCTTGTCACCAGCCGCGACTACCGCGTTTCCCGCATGGCGCCCGACACGCGTGTGGACACCTTCATGACGCCGCTTGAAAAGCTGATCTATGCGCCGGAAGGCACAAGTCTGCGCGAAGCGAACGATATCATCTGGGATCACAAGCTGAATCAGCTGCCGGTGGTGAACGAAGCGGGGCAGCTCTGTTACCTCGTCTTCCGCAAGGATTACGATTCGCACAAGCAGAATCAGGATGAGCTGCTGGACGGACATAAGCGCTATGTCGTCGGCGCGGGCATCAACACGCGCGATTACGAAACGCGCGTCCCCGCGCTGGTCGAAGCGGGCGCGGACGTGCTGTGCATCGACTCGTCCGAGGGCTTCTCCGAGTGGCAGCAGCGCACGCTTGCGTGGGTCCGCTCGCGCTACGGCGATACGGTCAAGGTCGGCGCGGGCAACGTGGTCGACGGAGACGGCTTCCGCTTCCTCGCGGAGTGCGGCGCGGACTTTGTCAAGGTCGGCATCGGCGGCGGTTCCATCTGCATCACGCGCGAAACGAAAGGCATCGGCAGAGGACAGGCGACCGCGCTGATCGACGTCTGCAAGGCGCGCGACGAATACTTCCGCGAAACCGGCGTGTATGTGCCCGTCTGCTCCGACGGCGGCATCGTCTATGACCATCACATCACGCTGGCGCTTGCCATGGGCGCGGACTTCATCATGCTCGGCAGATATTTCGCGCGTTTCGACGAAAGCCCGTCCAACAAGGTCAGCATCAACGGTACGTATTATAAAGAGTATTGGGGCGAGGGTTCCGCCCGCGCGCGCAACTGGCAGCGCTACGATCTCGGCGGCGACAAAAAGCTGTCGTTTGAAGAGGGCGTGGACTCCTATGTGCCGTATGCGGGCAGCTTGCGCGACAACGTTGCGCTGACGCTTTCCAAGGTGAAATCCACGATGTGTAACTGCGGTGCCCTGACGATCCCGGACTTCCAGCAAAAGGCGAAGCTCACGCTGGTCTCCGCGACCAGTATCGTGGAAGGCGGCGCGCACGACGTCATTCGCAAGAACACGTCCGAGACCTTCCGCTCCTGACCGATCCGCACAGCAAAGCAAAGAGAACACAAAAGAGCCGATCCGTTGATCGGCTCTTTTTCATGCGATGCGATTGCGGGGCGCCGGGGACGTCGCCCCCTACAGATTGTTCAGTTTCCTTCCTCGATCTTTTTCAGCGTGTCCGCAAGGATCTCGCGGCGCAGCGTCGTGAGCCATTCGGAAAACGCGACCGTGTCGAACGCATACGTTTTGTTCAGCTCATACTCGTTCGGCGCCCATGTGGAGATCGGCGATTCGTTGTGCTGGATCACCGCTTCGAGCTTGTCGAGCGATTTATAGACCCGCGCTTCCGGCGTTTTCTGCGCGTTCATCTCGGCATACAGCGCGAGCATCTCGTCTCTCACGGGATCGGGCAGTGTGCGGACCCACTCGTCGAGGAGCCGGTCCTCGGTTTTTTCATCCGTCGCCGTCTTGTTGAACGTGGGAATGTCGCCGGTGAAGCATTCGCCGAGATCGTGGATCAGGCACATCGCCGTCACCCGGTCCATATCGAGATCGGGAAACTCTCCGCGCAGCAAAAACGCCATCAGCGCAATGCGCCAGCTGTGCTCGGCGACGCTTTCGATGCGTCCCTTCGACGTGGTGCAGTGCCGCGGCGTATCCTTCAACCGCTCCGCAACGTGCAGAATGTCCAAAAAAGTTCGTGCATCCATCTTTCTGCATCCATCCTTTCCGTTCTTTGCATCATCCGCGCCGATCATTTCTTCGACGCTTCGTCCAGAACCTTTTGATAGGGCATCAGCATGCCTTCGGTCATCTTGTTCCCGATTTTCTTCTGAATCCGCTTGCTGCGCATCATCGCGCCGACCAGATACATGCCGATCATGCGGCCCCGGCGCTTTTGCGGAAAATCATAGAAGCCGTGCTTTTTATAAAACCGATGGTCCTCGCGCATCAGTCCCTGCATCTGCCAGATGAGATCGCGGAAGACCTTCATGCCGCCGACGCCGTAAAACGTTCTGGGCTGCTGGTAATCCCGTTCGATCGCGTAGTCGAGCTTTTTCGAAAGCGCTTCGATCTCCGCCGCGGGATTCGTTTCGTTCGTCGCGACGCCTGCAAGGAAGTTGCCGCCGACCTCCGCACGCGATTCAATCAGCATGCGAAGGTTCGGTTCCGCATCATACGCGCCGTCGATCAGATACCCGACCGGTTTTCCCATCGTCACCGTGCGGTGCCCGTTGCAGAACTGCCGGTCGTCGAACAGCTTCATACGGGAGCCCATCGAATGGTCCCGGATTGAGAATGCGTACACGATCGCGTCCGCGCTCTGGATGCGCTCGCGCAAAAAGCGGTCGAAGCCGTCTTTATAGATGCACGTGCCGTCCGCCGCGCACCGGAAGCAGCCGAGGCAGCCGCCCGCAAACGGGAACGCGTTGAGATCGATCAACTCCGTCTGACACCCGGAAACGGCGCGGAAGCGCCCGACCATTTCCGAAAGCGCCTCGCTTCCGAGGTCCGCAACGATCGCGATTCTGCCCTTGCCTTGCGTCCGCGGCGCTTTCCCTTCCGCCGCTTTCATCGGCGCGGGATGAAACGGCGTTTGTCCGCAAAGCACCGGATAGAGCGGTCGTTCGGCGATTCCGTTCTGCGCGCACCAGAGCAGATGTTCGAAGAAGTCCTCCGCCTGTTTGCGTCCTTCGGGCTTTAAAAGGTCCTCCATATCCGCGGAGAGCCCGCAAAGATACCGTAAACCCAGATCGTCGCAGTTGTCACGGATAAACCGGTGCGCCGTGACGTCGTAGAAATGCAGCGAGGTCGTGATCTGCGCCGCGAACTTTCCCGAAAGGTCCGTGCCACGCTCCTTGATGAGCTCGATGAACCGGTGCAGCTGTGACGGAACCAAAAAAGTATAAACCGGATAGCAGAACAACAGCAGATCCGCGTTTTTCAGCTCTTTCTCCGCTTGATCGAAGTCCTTTTCGATGTTTTTGATCCGCTGTCCGACGTGCAGGACCGAAAAGGAAACGTCTGTGCGATCCGCGAACCGCTTTTCAAGATATCGTACTGTTTGCAGCGTAATGCTGTTTTCGCCCTTCGGCGAGCCGTTCAAAACCAGAATGTGCATGTGCTCTCCCTCTTAAGTCGCTGTTCTGAGAATCCTTTTCTCCATTGTCATTCTGAGGAGCGCAGCGACGAAGAATCTCTGAATGCTCCTATGCGTATCCGTTCCGGGATCCTTCGGCTTTGCCTCAGGATGACCGTCCGGCTTACCCTTATGCAAGTCCCGGTTTGCAGGGCTTGCCTTCGTTTCTGCGGAATGCGTAATACAGTTCCTCGGTCGCAAGCGCCATCTTTGTAACGGCGAAGTCCTCGCCGTGCGGATAGATGTACCACGTGTCCTCGAGCGTGTTGAGGTCCACGCAGTCGCCGAACTTGCCGAGATACTCGTATTCGATATGACAGGAGTACATCGACGGCACGCTCTTTTCCATCGCGAACGGATCGCCGTCGCCGTCCGTGCCGCTCACATGGAAGCCGGTCATGTCGTGGCGCAGCGTCCCTTCGCCGAGCAGGATGAAGCGCTTCGCATTCGGCAGCGACCGCACCGTCACCGGCAGCGGACCGCTCGAATACGTGCCAGCCTCGACCTCGGCGCGGACGTTCGACCGTTCCCACTCATACCAGTCCGGAATATGCGAAAACTCCGTTTCCCCCTGTTCCGCTTTCAGCTCGCCGAGTTCGGAATAGTGCCATCGCTTGCCGCACGCCTTGCAGAACAGCGTCGCGCCCTCGCTTGCCATGCGAAACTCGGTCCTGCACGCCGGGCACTGATACAGCACCTTATGAAGCCCTTCCGCGCGCTTTTCATAGGTCACACGGATGCCGCGCTGCTTCTGCCACGCATACTCGTCATATTGAAACGCCTCGACCAGCCGCGCGTTGATCTCGTCCGCGCTCGCCGTCTTCAGCTCGTCGGCGGTGTACTGCACGGTAAATTCGGCTTCGGTGGGGCGTACGCCTCTCGGATGCAGATTCCAGAATGGAGAATCGATGTGATGCCCGTGGCAGATCAGCGTCACGACCGGAACGCCGAGGAGCTTGCACAGCTTTCCGAGCGAGCTCGGCAGAACCGCCGTTGTGCCGCACAGCGAATAGCGTGCTTCGGGATAGATGACAAGCACGTCGCCGTTTCGAATGACGCGCTTCATCTGCCGGATCAGGATCAGATCCTCGGTAAACTTGCGCTTGCAGATGCAGCCGACGCGCCGCAAAAGCCCTTCGCGTCCGATGAACCCGTCGATCGCGACGATGTAGTTCGCGCGGTCCGGATAGATCGCCTTGGTCGCCACCTTGAAATCCAGAAATGCGTTGTGATTGCAAAGCAGCACATACGGCGGCTTCAGCCCTTCCGCACGCGTTTTGCGGATGATCGCCCGATGCTTTCTGACATCCGGCGCACTCAGAAGATATGTCAGCGGTCTTAAATACCATGCCGTGCGATACGGCTGTTTCGTCATGTCGAACCGCGCATGCTTTGTCTGATCCATCGCCCCACCCCTTTCCGCATTTCAGTATACCGTATTCCGCCGTATTATGCAATGAAAAAACGATCTGTTCGATCCGATCGTGTTCCGCTGTATGCAAAAGGGACCGCAGCACCTGCGGTCCCTTGCTGATTTGCGTTTTTTCGTGTTCTCTGCTTTTCGATCATCTGCGGCGGAACAGCACGTAGGATGTACTGCCGTACATCTGCGTGACCTGAGTGGCGCTGCTGTATACCTTTTTGATGTTGTTGCAGATATAGTTATATGTCTCTCCGAGCGTCAGCGCTTTGTTTCCGTTGGCATCGCCTTTGAATGTGCCGCCGTACGTTCCGTTCGGATAGGAGCAGCCCATTGCATCTGCAAGGCAATACGTGAACAATCCGAACGAACCCATGCTGTAAGAGTACAGTTCCGATGACGTATCGCCGTACTCACATGCTGCAAGAACATAGAACTTGCTGTTGCGCAGCTCGCCCGTTCTGGTTTCGCTTCCGCTCATTTCAAGCGCATCCTGCTCGCCGAAGGCTTCGATCACCGCCGAGGTGAACGTTTCCGGATCGGCTTCTTCCTCTGCCGCCATGCCTTTTTGATAGATCGCGGCGCCGCTGCCGCAGCTGTCCAGCAGCACGATCACCTTGCCGCCGCATGCGGTTTTCAGCGTGGACGCCAGAGTGCTCGGCGTCAGCATGTCGCCCCATCCGTCACTTGTAATACCGAGCAGCGCGCCGGCGGTTGAGCTCTCACGGTTATCTCCGTGTCCGCTGTAATAGAACAGGCAGACGTCGTTTGCCGTCGTTCCCGCGAAGGTACTCTTGATCGCGCTGACCATCTGATCCGCCGTCAGATTCTCCTTGACGGTGACTTCGTAAGCAGGCGACAGATTCTTCAGCGCGGTCTTCATCACGGCAACATCGGCAGCCGGTCCGCTCAACGTGCTTTGATAGGTGTATCCGGAACCGTTGCCGATCAGCAGCGCGACATACCGCCTTACGGTCAAGGTAACGGCCGAAGAGTATGTGCTGCCGGCGGAATTGGTCACCCTGCAGCGAATCGAATACCCTCTGTGCCGCGCTTCCGTTATCAGCGTGTACGTTGCGGACGTGCCGTTCGACTGTACGTTGTTCCAGGTGGTTTCGCCCGGTTTCCGGTACTGCCAGCGATAGGACGTTGCGCCCGTCGCCGCGACTTTGAACGTTGCGCTTTGTCCCACATCTACGACGACGTCTGTGGGCTGCGAGGTGATCACCGGCTTGCTGATGAGCGTCAGCTTAGCCGTTGAACTGTAGCTGTTGCCTGCCGCATTCGTGACTCTGCAGCGGAATACATAGCCGTTATGACGGCTTTCCGCCGTCAGCGTGTACGTTGCGGACGTGCCGTTCGACTGTACGTTGTTCCAGGTGGTTTCGCCCGTCTTCTGATACTGCCAGCGATAGGACGTCGCGCCCGTCGCCGTGACCTTGAATGTCACCTTCGATCCGACGCCGGCCGTTACAGACGCCGGCTGCGAGGTGATCACCGGCTTGCTGTTTACGGTCAGCGCGGCGGACGTACTGTAAACCGACGCCGATGCGTTGCTTACTTTGCAGCGAAGCAAAAAGCCGTTGTGACGCGCTTCCGTAGTAAAGGAATACGTTGCGGACGTGCCGTTCGACTGCACGTTGTTCCAGGTGGTTTCGCCCGGTTTCTGATACTGCCACTGATAGGACGTCGCGCCCGTCGCCGTGACCTTGAACGTCACCTTCGATCCGACGCCGGCCGTTACAGCCGCCGGCTGCGAGGTGATCACCGGCTTGGTGTTTACGGTCAGCGCGGCGGACGTACTGTAAACCGACGCCGATGCGTTGCTTGCTTTGCAGCGAAGCAAAAAGCCGTTGTGACGCGCTTCCGTAGTAAAGGAATACGTTGCGGACGTGCCGTTCTTCTGCACGTTGTTCCATGCGGTTTCGCCCGGTTTCTGATACTGCCACTGATAGGACGTTGCGCCGGACGCCGTCACCTTGAAGGTCACCGTCTGCCCCTCGGTTACCGTGACGTTTGACGGATTCGAGGTGATGGCCAGAGTGAGCTTCCAATGTGCATACAGCGTATGCGCGCCCGTCTGTGTGACCTTGGTCAACGAAGAGACGTTGGAGCCGCCCTCGGCTGCGGTATACCATCCTTCGAACGTATAGCCCGAACGGGTCGGGGTCGGCAGTGTGCCGTACGTCGCTCCGTACGAAACGCTCTTGGTTTCCGTAGAGACCGAACCGCCGTTTGCGGAGAACGTAACGGTTATCGGATACTGCTTGACCGAATCGTTGAAGCAGAATGCGACCAGCTTCACATATGTATTATTGCCGCATTTGCTGCACGTGAAATTCTTGGCGTGAGAGGACAGGGTGAGCGTGCTGTTGTATCGAGCGGAATTCGCCTGATAATACTTCACCTGTGTATTCGACACGACTTCCGACACGATCATATTCTGCAGTCCGTAATACTTTCCGGAACCTTTGGAATGACCGTTGCTGTAATTCGAGGAACTGCCGCCCTTATAGCAGACGACCGTCAGAACGTCGCCCTTGTGCAGATCGCTTCCGGTGGGATTGACGACCACCTTTCCGATCGACGCACCGAAATTGGACGACGTGTTCAGATAGTCCAAAAGGTCGCCGGCGCCGCTCTGCTTCACGTTGGTCAGTCCGCCCGCACGCAACACGGCGGAAACATAGGTCGCGCCGCCCCAGCCGCTCGACGATGCCTGATCCAGCAGACTCGATGCTTTGCTGATCGCCTGATTGACATTATAGTGATAGTTCAGCGTCGCCGCTTCCGCCCCGCGGATCGCGCTCAGCGGCGCGGGCATCGCAAACGACATCAGCAGCATCACGATCGTGACGCCCCATGCAAGAAATCTCCTTGCTCTCATTTCGACAGTTTCCTCCTTCTTCTGCAAACCCAACCGACCGGATCGACCGGCTTGTCATTTTATTTTATCACGCCCAGCACACGATCGCAAGAGAAATCCGTCGCTCTTTTCGGGATAATTTCCGATTTCTCAGCCGATCAGACGTTCCGGCTTTTCGTATCCGTACGCGTCGTACAGCGAAAAAGAGAACTCCGCAGTTGGAGTTCTCGGTCGATACGGTTGATTATTTGCGCTCGTTGAGATAGCGGCAGGCGGCGAGCGCCGCGGTCGCGCCGTCCGCAACGGCGGTGGTGAGCTGGCGCACGTTCTTGCTGCGGCAGTCGCCTGCAACGAAAACGCCCGGCGTTTCCGTGACGCACTGCTCGTCAACGTCGAAGTAGCCATAGCCGTTGAGCTTCGCAAGATCCTTGAACGGCTCGTTTTCGGGGATCAGTCCGATCGCCACGAACAGTCCGTCGCATGCGACCTCGCGCGTCTGACCGGTGGTGCGGTTCTCGACCTCGACGCCGCAGAGCGCATCGCCGTTTTTCAAAAAGCGGTTGATCCTGAGATTCGTCAGCACGCGCACGTTTTTGCGCGATTCGAGCACCTGCTGGAGCCTGCGCTCTCCGGTCAATGCCGGAAGATCCTGCAGGATGATGACCTCT
>ONMC01000103.1 GCA_900318745.1 uncultured Eubacteriales bacterium | reverse complement strand
TCAGCGTGACGGTGTACGCACCGATGTGCTGCGTGATGCCGCCCGCTTCGCCTGCGGTGACGTGCGAGTTGCGGATCGCGTCCAAGAGAGACGTCTTGCCGTGATCGACGTGCCCCATGATCGTGACGACCGGCGGACGCGGCTTCAAGGTTTCGGGCGCGTCGACGTCGTCCGCAGCGTCCATCAGAACGTCCTCAAACGACTTCGCGATCTGCTGTTCGAGCGTGATGTTGAACTCGCCCGCGATCAGCTCGCAGGTGTCGAAGTCCAGCTCCTGGTTGATGTTTGCGATGATGCCGAGCATCAGGAGCTTCTTCAGGATCTCATTGGCGGGCTTGCCGAGCTTTTCGGAGAGTTCCTTGACGGTGATCGTTTCGGTCGTGATCACCGCGTGGTCGATCACCACCGGCGCCGGCTTCGGCTGCTGCACTTCCTGCTGCTTCTTCGCCTTGCGGCGGTTGCCCATTTGTCCGTCATCCTCCCAACCGCGTGCGGTCGGACCTGCTTCCTTCATCATCGTCTTCTTGTTCTTTGCTTTCTTGTCCGTTGTGTCGAACGATTTCTTTTTATCGGTTCTGTTGTCGTTTCTTCCCTTATTCGTGTCCGCGGGCGACGGCGGATTGATCACGACCGTGCGCGAACGGTTTGCACCGCGGTTTGCGTCGCGAGGCTCCGTCGCCGGACGGCGATCGGGCTGCTGCCCTTTCTGCGCGCTGCGCGGCGCGCGGTCCGCTCTGCGGTCGGTCTCCTGCGGACGCGGTCTTTGCGGCGGCTGCACGGGCTGCTCCTTTTGCGGCTCCGGCTCTGCATGCGCCGGTTCCGGCGCGGGCGCGGGTTCCGGCGCGGGCGCGGGTTCCGGCTCCTCTTCGACGCCGCCGGCATGCGCCGCAAGGTCCTGATCGCTTTCCAGAAGCGCGCGAAGACGTTCGGCGCGCTCGCGTTCCTCGCGCTCCTGCTTTTCGCGTTCCTCGCGGTCGATCATGCTGCCTTCCGTGCGTCTTGCCTGATCCAGCAGCGCGCCGATCGTTGTTTTGGTCGCGCCGAGTTCATGCAGAAGCGACTGCATCTCCGCTTTCAGATTTTTTGCTGTTTCGAGAAAATTCGTTGCCATACTCATCCCCGCTTTTCATCGGTATTGGGCATTGCGCCCTCGATCATTTGTACAAACGACGGATCCGTCACCGCCATTACGATGCGCGCGTCCTTGCCGATCGCGCGTCCGACGGTTTCAACGAACCGCAGCGGCACTCCGCGCGATTCGCACATCCGTGTATAATGTTCCTTTGTTGCGTCGGAAGCCGTTTCTTCCAAAAGAACCAGCTTCGCTTTTCCGTTCCGGATCGCCTGCTCCGCCGCAAAGGCGCCGCTTTGCGCCTTTCCCGCTTTCATGCAAAGTCCGATCGCATTATACAGCCGATCCATTCCGTTCGATCTCCGTTTCCAGCGCCGTTTTCAGTTCTTCGTTGATCGGCGCTTCCAGCGCACGCTCCAGAGCGCGCGTTTTGAACGCGCGTTCGAGGCATTCGGCCGACCGGCACAAATATGCGCCGCGTCCGTTCTGCTTGCCGATCGCGTCAAACACGAGCGACCCCTGTGCCGTTTTGACCACGCGCATCAGTTCCTTCTTGGGACGCATCTGACGGCAGGCGATGCACATGCGCATCGGGATCTTTTTCAAAGCTTACTCCTCCGCTTCCGGTTCCTGTTCCGCGGCATCCAGCACCGCGTCCGCCTGCGACTGGCTCTTGATATCGATCTTCCAGCCGGTCAGCTTCGCCGCGAGACGCGCATTCTGTCCTTCCTTGCCGATGGCGAGCGACAGCTGCGAATCCGGCACGATGACGCGCGCGGCTTTTTCTTCTTCATTGACGTAGACCATCAGCACCTTTGCGGGGCTCAGTGACTTCGCAATGTAGATCGCGCTGTCGGTGTCATATTCAATGATGTCGATCTTTTCGTTATGCAGTTCGTTGACGATGCGTTCCACACGCGCACCGCGCGGACCGACGCATGCGCCGACCGCATCGACCTGCGGATCGGTCGAGAACACGGAGATCTTGGTGCGGAAGCCCGCTTCTCTCGCGATGTTCTTGATCTGCACCGTGCCGTTCATGATCTCCGGCACTTCCAGTTCGAAGAGACGCTTGACGAGGCTCGGATGTGTGCGCGATACCACGATCTGCGGTCCCTTGTTCTCCTTGCGGACTTCCAGAACGTAAACCTTGATACGTTCGTTGTTCTCGTATTCCTCGCCGGGAATCATTTCGCTTGCGGTCAGGATGCCGTCCGTCTTGCCGAGTTCGACATAGGCGTTGCCCTTTTCGACGCGCTGCACGATCGCCGTCAGGATCTCGTTTTCCTTCTCAACATATTCGTCGTAGATGTTGTTGCGTTCCGCTTCACGGATGCGCTGCACCATGACCTGCTTTGCGGTCTGTGCCGCGATGCGTCCGAAGTCCTTTGCGAACGCTTCCTCTTCGAGCACGTCGCCGAGCTCGTACAGCGGATTGATCTTCTTTGCACGGTCCAGCGAGATCTCCTGCGACGGATTCTCGACCGTTTCGACGACGGTCTTGCTCGCATAGATGTGGTATTCGCCGGTGTCGCCGTTGACTTCGGCGCGCACGTTGCCCGTCGAATTGTAGTTGCGCTTATAAGCGACGATCAGGGCGGATTCAAATGCGCTGATCAGCACGGATTTCTTGATGCCGCGTTCCTTTTCGAGCGCGTTCAAAGCTTCGATAAACTCTGCGTTCATGTTTCGTTCCTTTCTTGTTTAAAACCTGATATTCGGACGGACGAGCGCGCAGTCTTTCTTCTTGACGGTCAACGGCGTTCCCGATTCCGTTTCGACGGTGAAGCTGTCCTCATCGAACGAAGTCAGCGTCCCGATCCATTGTTTTTTCCCGTTATGCGGCGCATAAAGCTTGATCTCCAGCTCCTGCCCCATCGCGCGCTCGAAGTCGCGCGTTTTTTTCAGCGGCCGGTCGATCCCCAGAGACGATACCGACAGCACGTATTCCGATTCGATCGGATCGGCTTCGTCGAGGATCGGCTCGATCGCGCGGCTGACCGCTTCGCATTCGTCGATGGTCACGCCGCCCGTTTTGTCGATGTAAAACGTCAGCACCCAATCGCCGTATTCCTTTTGATACTCTACGTCGCACAGCTCGAATCCCATCGATTCGATCGCGCTTTTGCAGAGGGCTTCGCAAATCTCAGTCGTTTTCATTCTTCCCTCAAAACGAAAGAGTGGGTCTCCCCACTCCTTCAAGTTCAACATTCCAACAAAAGCAGTATACCATGCTTTGATATCGAATGCAAGTATTATTTCGAAAAACGATCGACCTTTTCGAACAGTTTTTCCTCTTCCGGCTCCGGTTCGTCCTCGCGCGGAACGAGCAGCTGCGTCTTGGCATAGTGCGCCATCGCAAAATAGGAAAGCGCGACCGCGCCGGACAAAACCGCGATGTTCCACGGCACGATGCCCGGGATCGGAAAGCTCAGAAGCGTCAGCACGATGCCGAAAGCGAACAGTCCCGTCGCGGACTTGCCGTACCAATCGGAGTACGCGACCTTTTTCTGCCGCAGCATGACGAGCCCGCCGACCAGCATCAGTCCCTCCTTGACCGCGACCAGCACGAACAGCGTGAGGTAAATGCCGTATTCCTCGTCCGCTTTTGCCTTTGCGATCAGGATCACGACGAGCGCGGTGACCGCCATCAGCTTGTCCGCAAGCGGGTCAAGCAGCTTTCCGACCGGCGTGATCCAGTTGAATGTCCGTGCCAGGAACCCGTCCAGCACGTCGGTCAGAAATGCGAGCAGATAGACGCCGAGCGCCCACCAGTAGTTGTACGGATGCGGGATCTTTGTCGTCAAAAACAGCCACGCAAAGACCCCGACCAGAATGATTCGAAACGTTGAGAGTATATTCGGGATATGCTTCATTCAGATACTGACGTCCTCTACATACAATTCACGAACGGCGTTCGGATCGACCGGCGCCGCCTTGGGCTGCGGCTGCGGTTCCGGCTCGTTCGCCTTCTTTTCCTGCTCGTCGCGCCAGTCGAAATACTTCATCGCGACCTGCGGCAGCAGCGCATAGCTCAGAACATCCTCTTCGCTGTGCGCGCGATCGCCGAGCTCCTGCCTGTATTTTTCAAGTTCCGGCTCCAGAAGATCCGCCGGACGGCAGGTGACGACCTCTTCGTCGCCGATCGCCATGCGCCGCACTTCCTCGTTGACCGGACCGGGCAGCTTGCCGTATTCGCCGCGCAGAAGCGCCTTTGAGTTGTTCGGGAACGTTTTATACCGCCCGACCAGCACGTTGAACACCGCCTGCGTACCGACGATCTGGCTCGTCGGGGTGACGAGCGGCGGATAGCCGAAGTCCTTCCGGACCCGCGGGATCTCCGCAAGCACGTCGTAATACTTATCCTCAGCGCCGGCGTCCTTGAGCTGTTTGATCAGGTTCGAGAGCATGCCGCCCGGCACCTGATACAGCAGCGTGTTCGTATCGACGCGCAGCGACTTGTCGGAGATCAGACCGTCCTTCTTGAGCCGCTCATACACGTTGCGGAAATACTTTGCGCACTCGCTCAGCGCATTGAGGTCAAGCCCCGTGTCGCGCTCCTGCCCTTTGAGCGTCGCGACGAGCGATTCGGTCGCGGGCTGCGAGGTGCCGTTTCCGAGAGGAGACAGCGCCGTGTCGACGATGTCGACGTTTGCTTCCGCCGCCTTTAAGAGCACCATGTCGCCGGTACCGGTCGTGTTGTGCGTGTGCAGGTGGATCGGAATGTCGACCTCCGCCTTCAGCTTCTTCACCAGAGAGTATGCGTCGTACGGGAGCAAAAGATTCGCCATGTCCTTGATGCAGATCGAATCCGCGCCCATCTGTGCGAGCTCCTTCGAGAGCTTCACAAAGTATTCCTCGCTGTGGACCGGCGATGTCGTATACGAGATCGCCGCTTCGCAGAAACCGCCGTATTTCTTGGTATAGCGGATCGCGGCTTCGAGATTTCTCGGATCGTTCAGCGCGTCGAAGATGCGGATCACGTCGATGCCGTTTTCGATCGCCTTGCGGCAGAACTGTTCGACGACGTCGTCCGCATAATGCTTATAGCCCAGAATGTTCTGTCCGCGGAACAGCATCTGCAGTTTCGTATGCGGCAGCGCTTTGCGGAGCGTGCGCAGACGCTCCCACGGATCCTCGTTGAGGTATCTGAGGCACGAATCGAACGTCGCGCCGCCCCAGACCTCAAGCGACCAGTAGCCGATCGCATCGAGCATCTCGCACGCGGGCAGCATTTCCTTTGTTGTCATGCGCGTAGCGGCCAGCGACTGGTGCGCGTCGCGCAGAATGGTATCGGTGATAAAGAGTTTGCTCATATGCCGTTCTCCTTATTTGAACAGAGTCAGGAACACGCCGGCAGCGATCGCCGAGCCGATGACGCCCGCAACATTCGGGCCCATGGCGTGCATGAGCAGGAAGTTTTTGGGGTTTTCCTTCTGACCGACGACCTGCGATACGCGCGCCGCCATCGGAACGGCGGAAACGCCTGCGGAGCCGATCAGCGGATTGATCTTCTTCTTCAGGAAGAGGTTCATGAACTTCGCAAGCAGCACGCCGCCCGCAGTGCCGCCCATGAACGCGATGACGCCGAGCACAACGATCGCGAGCGTGGAGAGCTGCAGGAACGTTGCACCGGTCGCGGTCGCGCCGACACAGACGCCGAGGAAGATCGTGACGATATTGCACAGTTCGTTCTGCACCGTCTTGCTGAGACGTTCGGTGACGCCGCATTCACGGAACAGGTTGCC
>ONMC01000030.1 GCA_900318745.1 uncultured Eubacteriales bacterium | reverse complement strand
TTCTGCTGCCCCTTCCGCCCTCCGGGACGGAAAGGACAGAGAAATGAAAGAAGAAAGAAAAAACCGGATTTATGACAGAGGAACGGGAGAATGGTTTTCCGTGACGGAGGAGGAGTTTGCAGAGTATGACCGATGGAGGAGAACACTAAGGCAAAAAGAACAGTATAGCGGGAGATGCTGTTGTCCCAAAGAGAAATGGTGGATTTGTGACGGCATGTGTGATGATTGTGAGTTCCGTTGCGGGCAAAAGCCTTTGTCTTTGGATGAGGCGATAACCGATGATGACGGCTGTGAGAGTAGTCTGCTTGATTTGCTTCCCGGCAATGACGTTGATGTGGAAGAGGTAACAGCCGATAGGGACCTTGTGGAGAAACTGTTGCAGCTGCTCCGGGAGATGGACCCGGATGCTGACCGGATTATTGAACTGTGGAAGGAAGACTGGAAGCGCATCGACCTGATCAACCGCAGAAACGACGCGGTAACCGATATTGTCAACATCACGCTCGGCGTGGCGGATCCGACGAACAACCATGTATTCGAGGTCGAGGACGACAGCAACTCCGTATACCAGAAGGACAGCTGGCTCGGATACGCGGGACTGGAGCAGCAGTACGAGGAACAGCTCCGCGGCGAGAAAGGCGGCTTTGCATACATTCAGGGCATCGACGGCTCGAACCGTCAGACGCTGTACAACATTCCGGCAAAGGACGGGCAGGACCTGCATCTTTCGCTCGACATCCGTCTGCAGAAGCGCGTCGAAGAAGTCGTCAAGACGATCGTCTACGACGAAGGCATCACGGGCACAGTGCTCATCATGAACCCGCGCACCGGCGCGATCCAGGCGATGTATTCGTTCCCGGATTACGACGTCGAGGCGTTCAGTCGAGGCGCCGTCGGAACGGACGCGTTCAAAGCGCTTGAGGAAGACCCGCAGACCCCGATGTTGAACCGCGCGATCCAGGGTCTTTACGCGCCGGGATCGACGTTCAAGCCGATGACGGCGATCGCTTCGCTGGAAACCGGTACGCTGACGACTTCGTCGGTGTTTCCGGAATCCGAGATCATTCACGAAGCCAAATATAAATCCACATCCGGCGGATACAAGGACGCGTGGGATGTCAAGAAGGGCGAATACGCATACACCGGTATCGATGAGATCACGAGGACCGGTACGTCTCGCCGGCATACGCCGATGAATATGGAGTCGAGCATCATCGATTCCGACAATATCTTCTTCTCGTGGGCGGCGCTCAAAATGGGCTGGGATAAGTACAAGAGCTTTCTCACGTTCATCGGAATGGGCGAGAGCGTGCCGTTCGATCTGACGACGCAGCGTTCGCAGGTCAAGAACCCCGAAAGCAGTGAGACTTACAGCCTGCTCGGCATGACCGGCTACGGACAGGGCGAACTCTTGGTCACACCGCTGCAGATGGCGTGCTATATCGCGTCGTTCCGCAACGACGGCAAGGCGCCGGTCCCGTACGTGGTCGAATCGATCTGGCAGGCGGAGAAAAACGATTATACGGAGGCGTATCATCACGAAGCGTCGGTCTGGAAGACCATGTGCACGTCAAAGAACGCCGACGATCTTACGCAGATGATGATCGGCGTCTGCCGCATGGAACACGGCGGCACGGCGCGCACGCTGGGCGTCAGAAGCTATGTGATCGCAGGAAAGACGGGCACCGCCGAGATCGGCAACAAAACCGATGCAAAGACGCAGGCGGACAAGGAACTTGCGTGGTTCATCGGCTTCCGCGAAACGAACAAGGACGGCAGCGAAGTCAAGCCCGAAAACGAGCGTCTGGTGCTTGTGATGCTTGAGCTCGACATGAAGAATCTGCCCGAGGAGTATTCGCAGATGAAGTTTTTGATCGGCAGAGCGCTGCTGAAGGACGACGAACTGACCGAGCCGGGCGTCGTTGAGTCCTGCATCAAGGGAGAATTGAGCGCGACGAATTGATCGGCGCATCATCGGATAGGATGGAACGAGGGGGAACACACATGAAAAAAACGATCGTATTCACGGGCGGCGGCACGGCAGGGCATGTGACGCCGAACCTTGCGCTGATCGAGAAACTCGACCGCGCGGAGTGGGATATCCATTATATCGGCACGAACGGCATGGAAAAAACGCTGGTCGAAGCAGTCGACGGCGTGACGTATCACGAGATCGAATCCGACAAGTTGCGCCGCTACCTCAGCGTTAAGACGCTGGCGGCGCCGTTTCACGTTCAAAAGGGTTACCTGCAGGCGAAAAAGCTCATCAAAGAACTGAAGCCGGACGTCGTGTTCAGCAAGGGCGGTTACGTTTCCGTTCCGGTCGTGGCGGCGGCGAAAGGCAAGTGCCCGATCCTGACGCACGAATCCGATTATACGCCCGGGCTTGCCAACAGGATCGACGCACGCTTTGCCGACCGCGTGCTCGTCACGTTCGAGGATACCGTTCCGCTGGTCAAGGACGGCAAGGGCGTGCACACCGGCACGCCGATCCGTCCGGAACTGTATCGCGGCACGCGCGAAAAAGCGCTGGCGTTTACGGGACTTTCCGGGACCAGACCGGTCCTGCTCGTGACGGGCGGAAGCCTGGGTGCGGAATCGGTCAATGTCGCGGTGCGCAAGGCGCTGCCGACGCTTTTGAAAACGTTCGACGTCGTGCATCTGTGCGGCAAGGGCAAGGTGGACGACGGCGTCCGTTATCCCGGGTATCTGCAGTACGAGTATATCCGCGAAGAAATGGCGGATCTGTTTGCGCTGGCGGACATCGTGTGCTCGCGCGCGGGCGCGAACGCGGTGTTCGAGCTTCTGGCGCTGCATAAACCGATGCTGCTGCTGCCGCTGTCCGGCGCATCCACGCGCGGCGATCAGGAACTGAACGCGCAGTATTTCAAATCCAAGGGCTTTGCAAAGGTCCTGCTTGCCGATGAGGTCAGTCCCGAATCGGTTGCAAACGAACTGATCGCGCTCTACGGCGAACGCGAAGCATATATTCAGACCATGCAGTCCGCAAAGGGTGTGGACGGTACCGAAGCCATTCTGAATCTCATCCGGGAAGCGGCAAACGCATGACGGCGGAGGATCTGACAGCACAATTGAACGGAGAACACGCGTCGGAAGCGCTTTCGGCGCTGTGCGCGCTTGCAAAGACCAAGCAAGGCCGCAGCGATACGGAACGCCTGCTCGGCGACCGCGCGATCCTGTCCGCACTTGCCGAAAGCGAGCAGCCGAAGGTGCGCAAGAATCTGTACCGGCTGATCGGCGCGCTTCAGAACGAACGCGATCTGCCGATCCTTTGCCGCGCGCTCGAAACGGAAGAGACGATGTTTGCGATCCCGAGCATTCTGCTTTCGCTCGGAAAGCTCGGCGCGAAGGACGTGCTTGAATCCTATCGCGTCCCCGTTTCGGAATCGGAGGAAATGGACAAGCATGTCGCCGAGATTGCGCTTGCCTATGAAAAGGCGATGCAGCGGTTCGAAACGGTCGATACGTCGCGCATCGAACGGCTTGCCCGTCCGTATGCGATCGATTGTATCGCGCCGCACGGCTTTGCCGCGCAGCTGAAGGATGAGCTTCGCGTGCTCGGCTTTTCGGGACGCATCAAGGGAGATGCGGTACGCATCGAAACGGACGAGATCGGGACGGTCTATCGCGCAAACGGCTTGGTCGAAGCGCTGCTGCCGATCGCGTCGGACGTTCCGATGACGCCGAACGCGATCGCAAATGCGGTGCAAAGCTGCATCGGCACGAGCTATCGCATCGAGGTACGCGGGTATCTGAAAGACCGCAGCGGGTTCATCGAGCGGCTCAAAACGATGCTCGACGGGCGCAACAACCCGTCGGCATATGATTGTGAACTGCGCATCGATTCGCGAAACGACGTCTGCGATCTGTATTGGAAACTGTGGAACGTCAAGGACACGCGCTATCCGTGGAGAGCGGGCACGCTGCCCGCATCGATCCATCCGGCGCTTGCGCATACGCTGACACGTTATGCACTGTCGTTCGTAAAGGCGCCGCATCCGTTCGTATTCGATCCGTTCTGCGGAAGCGGTTCGCTGCTGTTTGCGGCGGAGGTACAGCGAAACGGAACCAAGCTTCTCGGCGTCGACAAGAGCGGAACGGCGATCGGTATCGCGCGGGAGAACGCAAAAGCGGGCAACAGCCGCGCAAGGTTTGTCTGCCGCGACATTCTGCGATTCGAAGCGCATGAGGGAGCGGATCTGATCGTTTCCAACATGCCGTTCGGCAGCCGCGTCGGTTCGCATCGCGACAATGAATCTCTGTATGCACGGTTCGTGCGGCGGCTTCCGAACCTGATGCGCGACGACGGCATTGCGGTGCTGTACACGACCGAGGGAAAGCTTCTGGAGCGGCTCGTGCGGGAAAGTCCGCGCCTGTTGCTGAAGGAAAAGATGCGCACGTTTTCGGGCGGTCTGAGCCCGTGGGTATTCGTTATAGAAAAACAAATCGTGCCGGACCGGCACGGGAAGGGGAACGGGAATGAATTCCGATCTGCAGACAATCACAATCCGGTATCTTGAAGCACGTGAGGCGGTGAAATCCGCGTTCCGCATGGAGAACGATCACAGCTTTCCCGTTGCGGCAAATATCTATGTTGCGGCGGGAATGCCCGTCGATACGGAACGGCTGAAGGAACTGAAGCGCCTGGTGAAACGCGACGCAGGCGTCTTTTCGAATTTCCGCGGCAGCGTCATGGTGCCGCTTGTATGCAAGCTTGCGACGAGCGACGATCCGGCGGCGCGCTGGGAACGTGCGCAAAGGAATTATGCGATCCTGAAGGAACACTTCATGCGCTCGGAATATCTTGCGTTGGCAGCGCTGCTGCTGACCGATTCCGCGTCCGATGCACGGGTGCCGCAGCTTGCGGCGCGCGGCAGAGCGCTTTATCTGCGCATGAAGAAGGAACACCCGTTTTTAACGGGACAGGAGGATTCCGTGTTCTCGATCCTGCTTGCGCAGAGCCCGAAGAGCGACGATGAACTGCTCCGGGACGCGGAAGAATGCTATCGTCTGCTCGACGCGCGTTTTCCGAAGAGCAACGGACTGCAGTCCGCGTCGCATGTGCTTGCCATGATTGACGGCGCGCCGGCAGAAAAAGCGGGACGCGTGATCGCGCTTTACGACGCGCTTCGCGGAGCCGGTGCAAAGTATGGAAAAGAATGGGAACTCCCGCTCCTTTCAGCGTTTGCCGGGGATGACGTGCCGATCGACACGGTCGTGTCCGAGATGACCGAGGTCGATTCTCTGCTGAAGGGACAAAGCGGTTACCGCAGCATATTCGGGTACGACCGCAAAACGCGCATGATGCATGCGGCGATGCTGGTCTCGACCGCGCACGAACGGGATCGCGAGGGACTGGTCAGCGCGATCGCACAGCAGAGCGCCGTCGCGATGATCGCGGCGCAGCAGGCGATGCTGTGTGCGATGATTGCATGCAGCACGGCTTCCGCAAGCGCCGCTTCGGCCGCGCATTGAGCATTGACAAAACCGGGAAAACTCCGTACAATGTCTACCCATAAGGAGAGGTTTATATGAGACAGAAGTATTACATCACGACGGCGATCGCCTATGCTTCGGGCAAGCCGCATATCGGAAACACATACGAAGCGATCCTCGCGGACAGCATCGCACGCTTCAAGCGCTTCGAGGGTTATGACGTCTATCTGCAGACCGGCACGGACGAGCACGGTCAGAAGATCGAGGAGAAAGCAAAGGCGGCGGGCGTGACTCCGAAGGAATACGTCGATAATGTCGCGGGCGAGATCAAGCGCCTGTGGGACCTTGTCGGCACGTCGTACAATCGCTTCATCCGCACCACCGACGAGGATCACGTCCGTCAGGTGCAGAAAATTTTCAAGTATATGTACGAAAAGGGCGATATCTATAAGGGCTATTACGAAGGCATGTACTGCGTGCCCTGCGAATCGTTCTTCACACCTTCGCAGCTCAAGGACGGCAGATGCCCCGACTGCGGAAGAGAGGTACAGCCCGCAAAGGAAGAAGCGTATTTCTTCAAGATGAGCAAGTACGCGCCGAAGCTGATCGACTATATCAACACGCATCCCGATTTCATCAAGCCGGTCTCGCGCAAGAATGAAATGATGAACAACTTCCTGCTGCCCGGTCTGCAGGATCTGTGCGTGTCGCGCACGTCGTTCAAATGGGGCATCCCGGTCGAATTCGATCCGAAGCACGTCGTCTACGTATGGCTTGACGCGCTTGCAAATTATATCACCTGCATCGGTTATGAATGCGGCGGCGAATCGAGCGAACTGTTCGACAAACTCTGGCCTGCCGATCTGCACGTGATCGGAAAGGATATCATCCGCTTCCATACGATCTACTGGCCGATCTTTCTGATGTCGCTCGACCTGCCTCTGCCCAAGACCGTATTCGGTCATCCGTGGCTGCTGCAGGGCGACGGAAAGATGAGCAAGTCCAAGGGCAACGTCATGTATGCCGACGATCTGTGCGAACTGCTCGGCGTCGACGCGGTGCGCTATTTCGTACTGCACGACATGCCGTTCGACAACGACGGATCGATCACGTGGGATCTGCTCGTCGAGCGGCTCAATTCGGACCTTGCGAACACGCTCGGCAACCTTGTGAACCGCACGGTCGCGATGAGCAATAAGTATTTCGGCGGCGAGGTCAGACGCACCGGTGTGGAAGAACCGGTCGACAAGGACCTGAAGACCGTTGCGACCGGCACGCTTGCACGTGTGCAGAAGGCAGTGGACGATCTGCGAATTGCGGATGCGCTCAATGAGCTGATGAACCTCTTCAAACGCTGCAACAAGTACGTGGACGAGACCGCGCCGTGGGTGCTTGCAAAGGATCCCGCACAGCAGAACCGTCTGTCCGAAGTGCTGTACAACCTCGTGGAGAGCATCTCGATCGGCGCAAGCCTGCTCGCGCCGTTCCTCCCCGCGACCGCGGAGAAGATCTTAAAACAGCTCAACGCCGAGCCGCGCGCGATCGAAACGCTCGAGATCTTCGGCGAGTATCCGAACGGCGCGCATGTCGCCGAAAAGCCGGAGATCCTCTTTGCACGACTGGATCCGAAGGTCGTCACGGAACAGGTCGAAGCGCTTGCGGCAAAGATGAAAACGTCCGCCGCGCCCGCCGCGCCGGAGCTTCCCGCGATGAAGGAAGAGATCGCATACGAAGACTTCGAAAAGATCGATCTGCGTCTGGCAAAGGTCACGGCGTGCGAGGAGATCAAGCGCTCGAAAAAGCTTCTCAAGCTGACGGTCTCGCTGGGCAGCGAGGAGCGCACGGTCGTTTCCGGCATCAAGAACTGGTACAAGCCGGAAGAGCTCGTGGGCAAGACGGTCGTGCTCGTTGCCAACCTCAAGCCGGTCACGCTGTGCGGCGTTGAAAGCCACGGCATGATCCTGTGCGCATCCGATCCCGAGGACAAGGCGCTCGCGTTCATCACTCCCGAAAAGGTGCTGAGCGAAGGCTTTACGGTACGCTGATGAGGATTTTCGATACACATGCACATTTGCTGGACGAGCAGTTTGACGCGGATCGCGAGCAGCTGCTCGTCTCGCTTCCCTCTGCCGGGATCGCGCACGTCATGGAGGCATGCTGTGACGAAGCGGGCATCGACCGCGTCGTCGCGCTTGCGGCACGCGTTCCGTACCTGTACGGCAGCGCGGGCGTGCATCCGCATTCGGCGGACGAGTTCCGACCCGAAACGCTCGATCATATCCGCGAAGCGCTGACGCACGAGCGTATGGTTGCGATCGGCGAGATCGGGCTCGACTATCACTACGATTTTTCCCCGCGCGACGTCCAGCGCGCGTGCTTTGACGCGCAGCTTGCGCTGGCGGCGGAGCTGCATGCGCCGATCATCATCCACGATCGCGAAGCGCACGGCGACTGCATGGACCTCTTGCGGCAGTATCGCGGTCGGCTTTCGGGCGTGATGCATTGCTTTTCGGCAAGCTACGAGATCGCAAAGGAATGCATCGATCTCGGGCTGCACATCGCGTTCGGCGGCGCGCTGACGTTCAAAAATGCAACGCACCAGTGGGAGATCGCATCAAAGCTTCCTTTGGAACGGCTGCTGATCGAAACGGACTGTCCGTACATGACACCGGTGCCGTTCCGCGGCACGCGCAACGATCCCACACGCATCATTCACACGCTCCTGAAACTCGCCGAGCTCAGGAACACCGATCCCGAGACGCTGTCCGAAGCGCTGTTTGAAAACAGCTTCAGGGCATTTTCGATCCGATAAAACAAAAAAGCTGTTAAGCAGGCATCGCTTAACAGCTTTTTTGCTCGTTATCAATAGATATCCATCAGATTGCCGTCGGTCCAGTATTCTTCCATGACCTCCGCTGTACGGCGATATGCCGGATACTGCTTGAAAAAGTCAAACATGGCATGCGCTTGTTCATCGATCTCTGCTTTACCGGCATCGTCCGCCTCCAGGCGGCGCATCCACAGCATGCAGATCAGCTTGTCGATGCAGAGACTCTCCGCGTTTTCGACGTTTTCGATGCGGGCGGCTCCGGATTTGATCGCCGCGGCGATCTCATAGTACATGAAGTGCAGACCGGGGATCTTTTCGAGATAGTATTCTGCCATCGCCTGCTCGCCCATGCGGTGATATGTCTCCGCCATCGCCCGATACACGTCGATGCGGTTTGCGTCGTCGTTCGTGCAGTTCAGAATGCGTTCGCCGATCGCGATGATCTCCGCGCTGCGGCTGCCGTCGCCGTTCTGCTGTTCCATATCCTCCAGAATGCAGGTCAGGAGCAGATCGTTGTTCGGGTAGTTTTTGAGCGCCTGCCGAAGATATGCTTCCGATCTTGCGGGGTCTTTTCCGCCGCGTCCGCTTTCTTTCAGGATCTCTTCGATCTCCGCGTCGATCCGGCTCTGATCAAAGTCCAGAAGACTGTCGAGCGTGGTTCCGAAGTAGATCGCGAGCTTCGGCAGCATGTCGATGTCGGGACACGATGCGCCCGTTTCCCATTTGCTGACCGCCTGGGAAGAGATGTGCAGATACTCCGCAAGCTCTTCCTGCGTAACACGCTTTTCCTTTCTGTACGCTTTGATTTTTGCTCCGATATTCATGTTCGTTTCTCCTTTTATGCTTTTGTAACCGGTTCGATAGGAGCATACCGCAAAATACGGAAACGGTCCATATGAACTTATTCGGATAATTTACAACCGGCAGTTGTATCCGGCCGATAAGAAACGCGCAGGCAGATCCTGCGCGTTTATTGTTTCTTCGGTTTTACGGTTCGGTCTCCGGCGGCGTCTCTTCCGCAGGTGTCGCGGTGGGCTTCGGCGTGTTGGTCGGCGCCGGCGTGATCTCCGCGCTGCCGATCTTGTACTTCGGATAGATGACCTTGTATACGGTTTCCTCGGTGCGGACGGTCTTCGAGAAGCTGCCGTTCACATATTGATCGACATAGGTCATGACCTTGTAGCCGTCGTGCGGGTTGCGCAGCAGGATCGGCTTCGCGCTGGCGAGCATGGTCTTGTCGATCTCATATTCGACCTTATCCTTGTCGTCGGAAGGCGTGAACTCCAGGATCTCGTTGCGGCATTTGTACTCGACGCCGGACTGCTCCGCGCCGTAGATCTCGACGTTGATGTTCTTTCTGCGGCCGCTGTCCTTGTTCTTCGTAATATAGATGAACATGTAGATCGTGTGGCCGGTGTCGTTCTTGAAGCCGAAATCGATATGGCCGTCGTCGACGGTCGCGTCAAAGCCGAGTCCTTCTTCGAAGTGATCCGTCACATAGTCCGAAGGGATGCTGTGTCCGCGGCGCGTGATGTTCGTGATGCCGGCGCGCAGGATCGCATTGAAGATCGTCGTGCTGATCTGGCATACGCCGCCGCCGGGCTCCTTGCGGTAGCCGCTGCCCTGATAAACGGCGTTGGCCAGCGCCCAGCCCTTTTTTTCGCTGCGTTCGCCGGTCTTTTTGTTGAAACTGAACGACTTGCCGGGCTCCAGCTTGGTGATCTGCATCATGCCGACCGCCTTCGAAATGTTCGTGTCGCGCGCCATACAGTTTTCGGCAACGTCGGCGGGCGTCGAGGAAGAGCCCTTGAACCGGTAGTTGGTCGAATAGCTGCCGAGCAGATGATACTGCGCCTCCAGCGTTTCCACGGTAACATCCGGTTCGCTGACGGTGACTGCCGGGGTCAGATCCGCGGTATAATTGCCCGAAAGGATCGCTTCTTCGATCTGACGTTCCAGCGCGTCGGAATCGATGCGCGCGCCGTTCGTGCCGGGCGTAAACTCCCAGTACGGCTGATAATACGCCGTTTTGTCGATCTCGTTGGTTCGGTAGCTGATCTCCGCCGTCGCGTTGACCGCATGGCTCGGGATCTGCTCGTTCAGCGGCTGCAGCGCATTGCGCAGGGATTCGGAACTGAACGTCGGCGTCAGATCCAGCGTCTGCGATGTGCCGCTCTGCGCGGCAAGCAGCAGCGCATCCTCAAGCGACTGTGAAAAATCGAGCCCGAGATCGTCCGCATGCAGCGTAATGTAATGCTCCTCATAGGTGACCGTGATCGCAACGGACGCGCGGGTCCTGGCGATCGCGTCGTTCAGACGCGTGCGCGCTTCGGAAACCGTCAGGTTCTGCACGGATATGCCGTTGATCGTCACGTTCGAAGAGATGACCGTTTCATCCGGCGTCGCAGGGGACGAAGCGCCCGGCTGCGGGGCGGCGGTCTCATAGGAATCGACCTGCTGCTGACAGCGTTCGCGTCCGCCGCAGGCGAAGTAATGGAGAAGCAGGATCGTGCCGATCAGCACGGATACGGCAAACAGCAGAAACGCACCGGCAAGCAGCAGCCGTTTCTTTTTCACGGTGTACCTGCGTCTGCGCTTTTTGGGCGGCTGTTTCGAACCGCCGGAGGACGACGTGCGCTTTACGCCGGACGATGTGCTGCGCGATGCGGAAGAACCGCTGCGCGTTGCACGCACGGCGGGCGCAGCTTTTGCGGCGCTCGTTTCGTGAGAAAAATGCAGCGTTCCGTTTGCTGCATCGAACGGATTGTCGACGCTGCGATCCGGCTGCACGGAAAAAGACTTTCGTGCGGCGGGCGCTTGCACGAAAGCGGGCGATTTCAAATAAACTTGCGGACGCGGGGCGTCCGTCGGAACTGCTGTTGTCATGATTCCGTATTATATCAAGGAATGTACGCTTTCTCAATAGGTTTGCGAACGTTTTTGAAAATTTTGCATTTTGGTTACAAGTATGCTATGATACATATTAAGAAGAAAAGACGCAGTTCGCCGCGGTCTGCGGATCCGGCGGACGAAGGAGCAGAGGAGAGAGGCGTATGCTGCACATCGTATTGGTGGAGCCCGAGATCCCGAGCAATACGGGCAATATTTCAAGGACCTGCGCCGTCACCGGCGCGGCGCTGCACCTCGTGCGGCCGCTCGGCTTTTCGACCGACGATAAAAGCCTGAAGCGCGCCGGGCTCGACTACTGGCATTCGCTGACGCTGTTCTATCACGACAGCATCGAGGAGGTTTGGGCACGGTATCCGGATGCGCGGTTCTTCTATTGCTCCACGCACGCGCAGCATCGTTACGACGAGGTACGCTTTCACGACGGCGATTTTTTTGTCTTCGGCAAGGAGACGGCGGGACTCGGCGAAAGGATCTTAAAACCGCATGCAGACGAGGCGATCCGCATTCCGATGGGCGACGGACAGCGCTCGCTGAACCTCAGCAACGCTGTCGCGATCGTCGTATATGAGGCGCTGCGGCAGAACGATTTCTTCGGTATGCGCTGAAAAAATGCGTCAGGAATCGGATGATTTGCGGGTTTTTCAAAAAAAAACGCATTTTTCAAAAATAATGCTTGCAATGTTGAAAACCTTGTGGTAGTATTGCAATGTTCGAGTTTTAGCAAGGAGGTGGACTGAATGGGTAAGTTCTGTGAAGTCTGCAAGAAAGGAACCATGTCCGGCAATCTGGTCAGCCATTCCAATCGCAAGACCAAGCGCAGCTGGGCGCCGAATATCCAGACCGTGCACGTCGTCGTTGACGGACGCGTTCAGAAGATGAGCGTCTGCACTCGCTGCCTGCGTTCCGGCAAGGTCGCAAGAAGCAACTGAGCAATCCTTGAGAAAAAGCAAAAGCCACCAGGTTTCGGTGGCTTTTTGTCGCAGTCGGGAAAATGATAATTACAAGCAGAAACAACGAGCGCGTCAAGGCGGCGCGCGATCTGCAGAACGCCAAGGGGCGGAAAGAGACGGGCTTGCACCTCATCGAGGGGGACAAGCTTGTTCGTGATGCGATCGAAAGCGGCGCCGGGGTCGAGACCGTGTTTGCGCTCGCGCCGGTCCCGACATTTGACGGGATCGAGACGGTGGAGGTCAGCGAAAGCGTGCTCGACGCGCTGTCGACCGCAAAGACCCCGCAGAACATGTGCGCCCTCGTCAGAACACCGTCGTGCGCGTGTCCGGATGCATATCCGGAGGGGCTCGTCGTCGTGCTTGACCGGCTGCAGGATCCGGGGAACCTCGGCACGATCGTGCGCACCGCGGACGCACTCGGCGCAGCCGGCGTGCTGATCGGCGCGGGATGTGCGGATCCGTTTTCACCGAAAGCGCTGCGCGCGGCGATGGGGTCGACTTATCATCTGCCTATGTGGATCGGTTCGCTTGAAACGGAACTGACGCGGCTTCGCACACAGGGCTTCACCTGCATCTGCGGGCACCTTGGGGGCGAGGAGACGCTGCCCCGCATCACGAAGCGCACGGCGCTGGTGATCGGAAACGAGGGGCAGGGCGTGTCGGACCGGACGGCGCAGATGTGCATCCGCTATCGCATGCCGATGCGCGGTCGCGCCGAGTCGCTGAATGCTGCGGTGTTTGCGGCGCTGATGATGCAAACGCTTCTGAACACGATGCCGGAATAAGGAGAGAGTATGGAACAGATGCATTCGATTCACACGATCGTTATCACGGGCGGTCCGTGCGCGGGCAAAACCACCGCGATGAGCTGGCTGCAGAACGCGCTGACCGATGCGGGCTACGCGGTCATGTTCATTCCGGAGACCTGCACCGATCTCAACAACAGCGGCGTCACGGCACGCGGCTCGAAAACAAATTACGAGTTTCAGCGCGTGCAGGTACGCTATCAGCTGCTGCGCGAGCAGATCTACCGTCAGGCGGCGGAAGCGAGCGCGGCGGACGAGGTCGTGGTCGTCTGCGACCGCGGCTCGATGGACGATAAACCCTACATGACCGCGGACGAATTCGCGGCGATCCTGAAGGAACTCGGGCAGAACGAGGTCGCCTTCCGCGACAAGTACGACGCCGTATTCCATATGGTGACCGCGGCAAAGGGCGCGGAAGCATTCTATACGACCGACAACAACACCGCGCGCGTGGAAACGCTTCAGGAAGCAATCGAGCTCGACGAAAGAACGCTTGCTGCGTGGGCGGGGCATCCGCATCTGCGCATCATCGACAATTCCACCGATTTCAACGGAAAGCTCGTCCGGCTTTTGCGCGAAGTCATGACGGCGCTCGGCAAGCCTGCACCGTTCGAACATGCAAGACGGTTCCTGATCGACCGTCCGGACCGCGTCCGGCTCGAGACGCATCCGGCATGCCGCAGGGTCGAGATCATTCAGACGTACCTCACCGACGTGCAGGGCGAAAAACGCCGGATCTGCATGCGAGGCAACGACGGAAGCTACATATATTATATGACGACGCACTGCACCGGCACGGACGGCAGTCG
>ONMC01000003.1 GCA_900318745.1 uncultured Eubacteriales bacterium | reverse complement strand
CATCGAGAACGTTGCCGTTCGAAAGCGTGATCTTCTTTTTCAGCCCCTGCCGCTGGACCGTTGCGCCCGCATGGACGACCGTCATTGCGGACGACGCGTCGTACCCGTCGATGCCGTGCAGCTCATAGAAATCGAGCGCGTTTCTCGCTCCGTCATAGGAGAACAGATAATCGTCGGTGCGATAGGTCAGAAGTCCGTTCTTCATGCGGTACGAAAAGCCCATATCCACATCGGAACGCACATAGGTCAGCGCGGTGTCGCGCTTGCCGTATAACATGTAGAGAAGTCCCGCGATCCCGGCGACAAGAATACCCGCGGCAATGCCGAAGATCGTAAGCCGGGACACGGTCATTCGACCGATGATCAGCTTGCGGTCCGCACTCTCGCGAAGATATTCACGTATGCGTTGGATCAGTTCCTTCATTCGGTTCGGCTCCGAACAGTCAGTTTTGTTTCGGTGCGCGCACGGTCAGCGCCTTGGGCAGTACGCGGAAGGTGACGGGCGTGCCGTCCATCCGCTCGCCGTCGACCTCGATGCGCGACACGGGGTCGCAAACGACCGAGACCTCGGTTGTCTTGCGATAGGTGATCACGGGCAGTCCGACATGCCTGCCCTTGATGAATTTCGGCAGCAGCGAGAGAAGCTTCAGCCGGTTCACATCGTGGGCGATGCACACGTCCAGAAGTCCGTCGGACATATCCGACTCGGGCAGCACGTTCATGCCGCCTCCGAAATGCGTGCCGATGCCCGCCGCTGCCATGAGCACGTTCCGCTCGATCGTGCCGTCCGGGAAGGTCAGCGTCGTGCGGCGCAGCTTCAGCCCGAGCACGGCTTTGAGACAGCCGAGGCGATAGGCGGTTTCGCCGCTTTTGCACTTCGGCTTGAACTGCTCCGTATAATCGAGCACATCCACATCGAAGCCGAAGCCCGCGATGTTGAAAAACACGGTACCGTTCGCTTCACCGGCGTCGACGACGCGGTTTTCGCCGCCGAGCAGGATATGGATCGCGGCCTCCGGTTCGGTCGGAATGCCCAGGGGCCTTGCATAATCATTGCCCGTTCCGCAGGGAAGCAGACCGAGCACGCGGTCTGTATGGATCACGCTCATCGCGGTCTCGCGCAGTGTACCGTCGCCGCCGACCGCGACGATCACGTCGAATCCCGCGTCGACCGCTTCCTTGGCAAGCGCGGTCGCATGACCGGGATATTCCGTTACTTTGATCGTATAATCAACGCCTTTCGCGTCGAGGATCTGCTTGGCACGTTCGAGATAGATCTTACCGTTTCCGCTGCCGGAAATCGGGTTTGCGATGAGACAGTAGCGTTCCATTGGGTTTCTCCGATGATCACATATTACCTTAATGTATTATATTAGCACAGAACGGGATGCGGGTCAAGCACACGGCGAAAACGCGGATTGTGAAATCAATCGAAGCATTGCAAACTTTTTGAAACATCGCTTAAAAATCCCCGAGTTGACTTGCGTTCGCCGCAGTCTTGTGGTATGATACCAAAATCCGGCGAAGAATACCGATTGATTCGGCATGCAAGGAATACAGATAAGGAGAAGGAACATGGCACAACTGGAAAGATTAGAGGGGAACAAAGCAAAACTGACGATCACGATCGATGCGGAAACGTTCGGAAAAGCGCTGAACGACGCGTATAAGAAGACTGCCGGCCGCTATGCGGTCCAGGGCTTCCGCAAGGGCAAGGCACCGAGAAAGGTGATCGAGTCGTTCTACGGCGAGGGCGTATTCTATGAGGATGCGTTCGACGCATGCTGGGGCGAAGCGTATGATGCGGCGATCGACGAGCACGAGCTCTTTGCGGTTGACCGTCCCGATGTGGATATTGAGAAGATCAGCGAAGCGGAAGGCGTCGTATTCCATGCGACCGTTCAGCTCAAGCCCGACGTCACGCTCGGCGAATACAAAGGTATTGCCGTGCCGAAGGCGGACTATACTGTAAGCGACGAGGACGTTCAGAAGGCGCTCGAAGCGGAACGCGAAAATCAGGCGCGTTTTGTCGACGTCGACCGTCCGGCGGAAAACGGCGACCGCGTGCTGCTCGACTACTCGGGCTCCGTGGACGGCGAAAAGTTTGACGGCGGCACGGCGGAGGATCAGACGCTGGTTCTCGGCAGCAACACGTTTATCCCGGGCTTTGAGGATCAGCTGGTCGGCGTCAGCGCGGGCGAATCGCGCGACGTCAACGTGACGTTCCCGACCGAGTACCATGCGGAGCATCTCGCGGGCAAAGCGGCGGTGTTCGCATGCACGGTCAAGGCGGTCCAGAAGAAGGAACTGCCCGAGATCGACGACGAGTTCATCGGCGATATTTCCGAATTCGAAACCGTCGACGAATGGAAAGCCGACAAGAAGGCCAAAATGCTCGAGGAGAAGAAGCAGTTCAACGACAACATGCGCGAGAACCTCGCGGTCAAGGGTGCCTGCGACAACGCGCAGGTCGATATCCCGGACTGCATGATCGATCGTCAGATCGATTACATGATGCAGGATCTGAAGTATCGTCTCGCGGGCAGTGGTCTCGATATGGACACCTACATGAAGTATCTCAACACGACCGAAGCCGATATGCGCAAGAACTACCGCACGGAGGCGGAAGCACGCGTCAAGATGCAGCTTGTCATCGATGCGATCGCGAAGGCGGAGAACATGCAGGCGACCGACGAGGAGATCGAAGAGGAGATCAAAAAGTACGCGGAGCAGGGCAACACGGACGTCGAGACCTTCAAGGCGCAGCTTTCTCAGGGCGATCGCGAATACCTTGCGGATCGTGTCATGGTCGACAAGACCGTCAAGCTGATCACGGATGCGGCAGTGGAAACCGAAGAAGCGGAGAAGCCGGTCGAAGCATAACACGGCGAACAGCCGAAACTGAAACGAAGGAGGTATCTGTTGTATGAATCTGATACCGATGGTGGTCGAACAGTCCGGCCACGGCGAGCGCTCCTATGATATCTGGTCGCGCTTGCTGAAGGATCGCATCATCTTCCTGGGCGGCCCGATCGATGACGATACGGCAAATCTCGTCATCGCGCAGATGTTGTTCCTGGAGGCGGAGGATCCGGACAAGGATATTTTCCTCTATATCAACAGCCCCGGCGGCTCGGTAAGCGCGGGTCTTGCGATCTACGACACGATGCAGTATCTGAAGTGCGAATGCAGCACGATCTGCGTCGGGTTGGCGGCAAGCATGGGCGCGTTCCTGCTCGCGGCGGGCGCAAAGGGCAAGCGCAGAGCGCTGCCGAACAGCGAAATCATGGTGCACCAGCCGAGCGGCGGTGCACAGGGACAGGCGACGGATATCCGTATCCACGCCGAACAGATCATCCGCATCAAGGACCGGCTGAACCGGATCCTGGCGGAACGCACGGGTCAGCCGCTCGAAACGATCGAGCGCGATACCGAGCGCGATAACTTCATGGATGCGGAACAGGCGAAGGCCTATGGATTGGTGGACGAGATCATCGCCCCGAGGAGATAACGTATGGCAGGCACAAGAGACAGAGACAATTTCGATAAGGTGCGCTGCAGTTTCTGCGGAAAGCAGCGCAGCGAGGTCCGCAAACTGATTGCGGGACCCAATGTGTATATCTGCAACGAATGCGTCGAGCTGTGCCGCGAGATCGTGCAGGAGGATATGCGCTATGAGCAGCCGAGCGAGCAGCCCGGCGCATACACCATGGAAGACATTCCGAAGCCGCAGGAGATCGTGGCGGCGCTCGATCAGTACGTCATCGGACAGCAGGACGCCAAAAAGGCGCTTGCGGTCGCGGTCTACAATCACTATAAGCGCATTCGCATGATGAACGACAAGGACTCCGACGTCGAACTGCAGAAGAGCAACATCATCATGCTCGGACCGACGGGCTGCGGCAAAACGCTGCTTGCACAGACGCTTGCAAAGATCCTTGATGTGCCGTTTGCCGTTGCGGATGCAACCGCGCTGACCGAAGCGGGCTACGTCGGCGACGACGTCGAGAACATCCTTCTGAAGCTCATTCAGGCGGCGGACTATGACATCGCAAAGGCGCAGATGGGCATCGTCTACATCGACGAGATCGATAAGATCGCGAGAAAGGGCGAGAACGTATCCATCACGCGCGACGTATCCGGCGAAGGCGTGCAGCAGGCGCTGCTGAAGATCCTCGAGGGTACCGTGGCGAATGTGCCTCCGCAGGGCGGAAGAAAGCATCCGCAGCAGGAATGCCTGCAGATCGACACGACGAACATCCTGTTCATCGTGGGCGGCGCATTTACGGGCATCGATAAGATCATCCAGAAGCGTTCCGGCTCAAAGCTCATGGGCTTCGGCGCAGAGGTGCGCTCGCAGCAGCAGGCGGACGTCGGCACGATCTTAAAGGGCATCCTTCCGGAGGACCTTCTGAAGTTCGGTCTGATCCCGGAATTCGTCGGCCGTGTGCCGATCATCGTCACGCTCGAAAACCTCACCGAGGAAGCGCTGATCGAAATCCTGACGGAGCCGAAAAACGCGCTGACGCGTCAGTATCGTCGGCTGTTCGAGATGGACGGCGTCGACCTGGTGATCACCGAAGACGCGCTGAAAGCGGTTGCCAAGAAGGCGATCGAACGCAAGACAGGCGCCAGAGGTCTTCGCGCGATCATGGAGGACGTGATGCTCAATATCATGTACGACATCCCGTCCGAGAAGGACGTCAAAGCCTGCGAGATCACGGCGGATACGATCAACAAGATCGCGCCGCCGAAGCTCATACGCGACGGCGAGCCGCAGCCGAAGCTGCCCGCGGGGCGCAAATCCCGCACAAAGCCCGCTCCCGCGGTGAAAAAAGCGGAATAACGCAAACAAAAAGAACGCCCGAGGGAGCGTTCTTTTTTGATACCCGAAAGCGTCAGCGGTAGGTGTCGGCCGTGATGCTGTCGAGATCGACGTTTTTGGTCTCCTTGACCTTTGTCATCAGCACCAGCAGCGATACCGCCATGAACGGGACGCAGATGCACAGGAACAGAACATCCATGGAGATGAAGTTCTGCAGAACGATGAACAGCGCCTGACCGATGAACATGCCCGCGCCGATCATGACCGAGATCGTTCCCATGACCGAAGCGCGCATGCCGGAGGGCGAGGATTCCGCGGGCATCGTGAGGATCAGCGTGTCGGACATCGACCAAAGTCCGCCGATCGAGCAGCCGTATGCGATCCCGGCGGCGACCGGTCCCCAATGCAGACGGCAGGCCAGCACGAACAGCAGCAGTCCGAGCAGTGCGAGACCGCCGAGGATCAGGCACGCCTTTTTGCGGCCCAGCCGATCGGAGAAGAAGCCGCTGACGATCGTGACCGCGCCGTTGACCAGCGGGTAAATGATCAGTGCGATCGTAACCAGCTGCGTCGCCATTGCGCCTTCCAGCACCGTGGTGTAGTAGGACGTGTAGAACGTCGTTGCAAAGAACAGGAAACCGGCGATAAAGATCCAGCGCAGCTGACGGTTCTGAAAGATGAACCGGATCGCGCGGAATACGCCGCCCTGCTCGGCGGTGCCGTTCTTTTTATCTTCCGCAAGCTTTTCCGCACGCTGTTCCGGCGTCAGAGAAAGGAACCCGCGGCGCTGTTCGACGAACACGGGCGTCTCCCGCATCAGGAAGAACGACAGCGCGCCGACGACGAGCGCAACGATGACCGGGATCAGATATACCGTACGCCAGCTGGACGGCACATCCTCGCGCAGAAACAGCCGCGACAGCACGCCGATTAGCGAAACGGAGATCAGCGCGATGCCCTTTGCGATGAAGCTGAAGGTCGCGCGCTTTTCTTTCGGTGCGGTCTCCATGATGTAGAGCACCTGCATATCGTTCGGAGTGAAGAACATCATGAACAGCATGCCGAGAATGTACTGCACCACGCTGTGACTCGTCATAACGATCAGCATGCCGACGCCCATGCCGACGGTGTTGATCATGAGGAAGAGCCGACGTCCGTATCGGTCGGACAATGCCTTATAAAACGGCGTGATGATCAGAAACAGATTGGACGCCACCTGCCACGGCGCGACCGTGTTGATCGCGTTCGTGTACGCGGGCGTGTTGACGTCGCGCGACGAGATGCGGAACAGATCGAACAGCGCATAGGGCTGCATGGACGTGTTGACGTTGGATGTGATCTCGTCCACAATGTAGATGACCGTCAGAACGATCATCGCAAACAAAAGGTACAGCGCGCCTTTCGGACGCTGCGCTTCCCGGTTCAGCCGAAGAAGCTCACGCTGCTCGCGAACCGCTTTGGATTGATTTTTCAATACACTGCCTCCTTCGCCGATTGACGGCATGATGCTTTGATCGCATCCATTTTAGCACGGATCGTACGTGAGTGCAATGAAAAAGCACAGCCGCCGCAACGCGGCTGTGCTTTATTTGAAACGTCTTATTGCCCGATCGCTTTCTCTGCAAACCGATTGTCGACAAGATCCGAAAACGCTGGTCTGCCGCGAAGTTCCCCGTTGAAATCGATCACGGAGAGCAGCCGTTCATAGTCCGCCTCCCGCATGACCGGATCCTTCATCCACGAGTCGGTCTCACGGTAGCTTTTGACGACCGATTTGAGACTGTCGAGCGACGCGTCGGGGAAGAAGGGCTGCATCGCAAGCGCGGCTTCCCCGTCGTCCGCCGTTTCGATCCATTGCTGCGCCTTATAGATCGCGCGAAGGAATGCTTCGATCCGTTCCGGATGCCGGTCGATCATCTCCTGCGAGGCAAAGTAGCAGGTGTAAGGCACTTCGCCGGATTCGAGCCCGATGTTTGCAACGATATACCCCTTGCCGGCCTTTTGGAACTCCGTCGCGGTCGGCTCGAACAGCGTCACATAATCGCCTTCGCCGCCCTCGAATGCGCCTGCCATCAGATTGAACTGGATCGAGTCGATGATCGTGCAGTTTTCGCCGTCCGTAAGACCGTTTTGCGCCATCACCCACCGAAGCGTCATGATGGGCATGCCGCCGGCACGTCCGCCGATGATCGTTTTGCCCCGAAGATCGTCCCACGAAAACCGGTCGACCGGCTCGCGCGCGATCAGAAACGATCCGTCGCGCTTGGTCAGCTGCCCTACGATCACCGGATGATCCTGCTTGCCCTCGTTTATCACGTATACGCCGGTTTCCGGTCCGGCAAGACAGAGATCGGCTTCTCCGGAGAGCAGCGCGGTCATCGCCTTTTCGCTGCCGCCGGAGGTCGTGATCTCCACGTGCAGTCCTTCCTCCTCAAAGAAACCGAGCGACAGAGCGATATACTGCGGCGCATAAAAGACCGAACGGGTGACCTCGTGCAGCTTGAGCGTGACCGTATCGGTGTTTGCGTTTGTGCAGGCAAGCGGCAGCAGAGCGATCAGGATCGCCAACAGGAGCGGTAACATTCGTTTCATAGTATTCCTCCTCAATCGTTTTCTGCATGATATGCGTATTGCGAAAAAACTGTGATTTTCTCTGATTTGGGTTTGCTTTTGCGCAAAGGATACGATATAATGACAATCGGAGGTGAAACGCTATGGAAAACAGAGGCGACACACAACAGTTCACCGTGCCCAAGGAAGCACGGACGGCGCGCGATGTACTGATGACCGCCTATACGGCGATGCGCGAAAAGGGCTATGATCCGGTCAACCAGATCGTGGGCTATCTGCTCTCGGGCGATCCGACCTACATCACCAGTCACAACAATGCGCGCTACCTCATCCTGCGAATGGAACGCGACGAGCTCATCGAGGAGCTGGTCCGCTTCTACGTGGAACAGCATTGATCCGCCGCATGGTCGCGCTTGACGTCGGCGACAGGCGAATCGGCGTCGCGGTCTCCGACCCGCTGTGGATCACCGCGCAGGGCGTGGAAACCTATTGGCGGACGGAGAGCGTCAAAAAGGACGTTGCTTACATCGTCGAGCTGTTGGGACGGTACGCACCGTGCCGCCTTCTTTTGGGGTTGCCGATGAACATGAACGGCACGATCGGCGAGCAGGGAGAGAAGGTGCAGCGCTTTGCCGAGGCGATCCGAAAGCAATGGGACGGCGAACTGCTTTTCTTCGATGAGCGGCTGACGACGATGGCGGCGCGACGCGTGCTGGTCGACGCGGACATTTCGCGCGGCAAGCAGAAAAAAGTCATCGATAAACTGGCGGCTGTGCTGATTCTGCAGGGCTATATGGACAGCCATCCGAACGGCTGACGCCGTTTTTGATCCGGATCATGCCATCCCGAGCAATCGCGAAGGATCTTTTAATACATTTTGATAGGAGAAGACAATGGAAGAGCAAAACACCATCGTGACCCTGATCGACGAAACGGGCAGGGAGGTTGAATTCGATCTCGTCGCCACGTTCGATTATGAAAAAAAGCGCTACGCCGCGCTGATCCCGCTCGACGAGGTCGAAAACGTTGACGAGGACGAGGTTGTGATCCTCGAAGTCGTGAAGGACGGAACCGGCGAGCGCTACGTTCCGATCCAGAACGATGTCCTGCTCGACGAGGTGTTCAACGAGTTTCTCGAGATCCTCGACGAGATGGCGGACGGCGACGAAGAAGAGTAACAGACTGCCGCTTTGATCAAAAAGATCCTCCTGCTTCAGGAGGATCTTTGCATATCGTTTTTTCAGGCGAACGCGCGGCTGCGCTTTTGCCGCCGGCTTATCTTCCGACTGAAATGAGGAACACACCCAGTGTGCCGACCGCGATCACAAGAAAGAGAACGCCGCAGCCGAGCAATCGTTTCTGTTTTTTTCGCGCGGATAAGACGACCGCCGGGATGCCGCCTCCCAACACGGCCGGTCAGATGAAAACGAAAAACAGAAGAACCGGCACGATCCCGGCCATCTCGTATTCAAACAGATCCATACTGCGCTCCTTCGGTTCTCAACGTTCGGTTCGCGGATGCAAGAGCGGTTGCTTTTATGCCTCGTATTTCTTCCACGGAATGAATTTGGATACGCGCTTCCGATAGGTCGCATATTCCGGATATTTCGAAGCGCTGATCTCCTCGCCGAAGCGCGAACTGCCCAGGAACAGCACGATCAGCAGCAGCGCGCCGATGATGCTCCAGTTGAAGACGCCGATGCCTGCGCCGACGCTGAACAGATACAGCGACGCCCAGACGCCCTGCTCGCCGAGATAGTTCGGATGGCGGCTGTACCCCCAGAGTCCGGTCGTATTGAATCCCTTGTTGTACGGCGCAGGCAGATCGACAAGCGCCGCTCCGTTTTTCAGAAGCGCTTTTTTCTTGCTGTGGAAGCGCCATTGCTGTGCATCGGCAACCGTCTCAAGAACAAGGAAACCGAGCATCAGCGTCGCCGCAATGCCGTCGACCCAGCCGAACGGCGCGTCCGAATGCATCGAGATCAGCGCCGGCAGCGTGGTGCACAGGATCAGCACGTTCTGATAGATCGAGATGAAGAACAGGTTGAAGAGCAGCCATTTCCAATGCGGCTGAAACTCCTTTTTATTGCGCAGGACCGCCCAACGATAATCCTCCTCGCCTTCCCAAAAGCGCAGGCGATAAGCGCCTTTTCGGGCAAAGTTGAAGGTCAGACGCGCGCCCCAGAGCGTGGCGAGCACAGCCATCACGACCAGGCGCGGGCGGAAGCTGCCCCGGATCGCGACGATCCAGATGTAAACTTCGGGCAGAATGCTCCAGAGCTTGTCCATCTGACTGTTGTTTTTGGACAGCTCGCCGACGAGAAAACAGAACAGCGCGGACCCGCCGCAGATATACAGCAGGATCTTCAGCGTGCTCCATTGAAGCGCATCGAGCGCGGGACCGACAAAGACATACAGAATCGGGCAGGCGAGAACCGACAGCCCGATGATCAGTGCGAGAATCGCTTTTTTCATTTTGTTTGTTACCCCTTGCGCCTGTTCGGCGCCCTCTTAGTCTGCCTTCCATTATAGCATGCCGGCGGGAATTGTCCATAGCGAAAAAACATGCGGAAAATCGGGCAAAAACTGAAAATTGGGGCTTGCAATCCGGTTGACGGATGTGTATAATAGGCAAGGTATCACGCACTCCCGCGGATCGGCGTCTCGTGCCTTCTGGGTTTCTCGCCGCACGAAACGGGAGGAGGACAAACTAAAACGAGGAGGTTTATTTATCATGTCCGTGATCTCAATGAAACAATTGTTGGAAGCAGGCGTCCATTTCGGACACCAGACCCGTCGCTGGAACCCGAAGATGAAGCAGTACATCTTCACCGAGCGCAACGGCATCTACATCATCGACCTGCAAATGACCGTCAAGAAAATCGAAGAAGCGTATTACTTCGTTCGTGAGCTCGCGGCACAGGACAAGACGATCCTGTTCGTCGGCACCAAGAAGCAGGCGCAGGAGAGCATCGAGCAGGAAGCAAAGCGCTGCGAAATGTTCTATGTCAACCAGCGTTGGCTCGGCGGCATGCTGACCAACTGGAAGACCATCCAGACCCGCATCGCGCGTCTCAAGAAGATCGACCAGATGGAAGCAAACGGCGATTTCGATCTGCTGCCCAAGAAGGAAGTCATCGGTCTTCTGAACGAGCGTGAAAAGCTCGAGAAGAACCTCGGCGGCATCAAGGAAATGAAGAAGCTCCCGAGCGCGCTGTTCGTAGTCGACCCGCGCAAGGAACACATCGCGATCGCAGAGGCACGCAGCCTCGGTATCCCGATCGTTGCCATCATCGACACCAACTGCGACCCGGACGAGGTCGATTACCCGATCCCCGGCAATGACGACGCAATCCGTGCGGTCAAACTGATCGCTGCGAAGATCGCGGACGCCGTGCTCGAAGGCAAGCAGGGCGAGCAGATGACCGATGCGGCTGTGGAAGCAGCAGAAGAGAACGAAGACGAAGAATAATCGGGAGGTAGCACCATGAACTTTACCGCAAAAGACGTACAGGGACTGCGTGAGCGCACCGGCGCCGGCATGATGGACTGCAAGAAGGCGCTCGTCGAAACGGACGGCGACGTCGAAAAGGCGATCGATTACCTGCGTGAGAAAGGCCTTGCAAAGGCCGCGAAGAAGGAAGGCCGCATTGCGGCGGAAGGTCTTGTTGCCGATTACCGTGAGGGCAATGTTGCGGCTCTGGTCGAGGTCAACTGTGAGACCGACTTCGTTGCGAAGACCGACCGTTTCAAGGATTTCGTCAAGATGATCGCAAAGCAGGTCGTCGAAGCGAACCCGGCGGATCTCGATGCGCTGATGGCGTCCGAGATCGACGGTCAGACCGTGCAGGCGCTGCAGACCGCAGCGGTTGCTGAGATCGGTGAAAAGATCACCGTTCGCCGCTTTGTCCGCATGGAAGGCGCAGTCGACACGTACATCCACCTCGGCGGAAGCCGCGGCGTTCTCGTACAGTTCGCAGAGGAATGCGATCGCGAAGCGATGCACGACGTCGCGCTGCAGATCGCAGCTGCATCCCCGGTTTGCGTCGACGTTGCAAGCCTGCCGCAGGAATTCATCGACCATGAGCGTGCCGTCCAGCTGGCGACCGCGAAGGAAGAGAATGCGAACTCCGCAAAGCCGAAGCCCGATGCGATCATCGAGAAGATGGTAGACGGACGTATGCAGAAGTACTACAAGGAAGTCTGCCTTGAGGAACAGCAGTTCGTCAAGAACCCGGACATCACCATCAAGGAGATGCTCAAGCAGCGCAATGCGTCGAAGGTTCTGGCGTTCGTCCGCTTCGAAAAGGGCGAGGGCATTGAAAAGCGCAAGGACAACTTCGCGGAAGAGATCGCGAACATGACAAAATAAGTTCCGAACACGAAAAAGCACCGGTTTCCGGTGCTTTTTTCATATTGGAGTATTCAACCGTTCGGATCCCGCAAAGAGAACGGGTAAAAGAATTATTAGTGATTGCTTTTCTGAAATGAATGTATTATAATTGTTTTGTGCATAGTTATAAACTTGCACAGCAAACGAGGGGATCTCCGACGGATCACGCGATCTCGGCGGGTTCGTCGGACGCCAAATCAGAAAGGGATAGGGTTTATGAATTCAAAGACTGCGTTCTACATTCTGAAAAGAATCCTTCTTGCGATCCTGACCGTTTGGATCGTCATCACAGTGACATTTTTCGTCATGCATGCCGTCCCGGGCGGTCCGTTTTTAAGTGAGAAGGCGATCTCGGCTTCTGCGCAGGCAGCGTTGGAAGCAAAATACGGTCTGGATAAGCCGCTGCTCGTTCAGTACGGCACCTATCTCAAGGACATCGTAACAAAATTTGACTTTGGTCCGTCGATCAAGCAGCGTGGGCGCATGGTCATTGACATCATTGCAGACGGTATAAAAACCTCTGCAAAGCTGGGCGTCATTGCAGCGGTCATCGCTGCGATCTTCGGCATCGTTCTCGGCGCGGTCGCGGCACTGCGGAGAAATAAACTGATCGACAAGATCATCATGGTCATTACAACGGCATTTGTTTCCATGCCGTCATTTATTATGGGGTCGCTGCTGCTGATTCTGTTTGCGATCACGTTCCATATTCTTCCCGCAAACGGCGCTGCAAGAGGCGGTCTCATCTTGCCGATCATCACGCTTTCGCTCTATCCGATGGCGTATATAACGCGATTGACGCGTTCTTCCATGCTGGATGTGCTCGGGCAGGACTATATCCGCACCGCAAAGGCAAAGGGCGTTTCCGGCGTCAAGATCATCTTCGGACACGCGCTGAAAAATTCCCTGATCCCGGTCATTACCTACTTCGGCCCGATGCTTGCATATATCGTGACCGGGTCTTTGGTTGTGGAAAAAATCTTTGCCGTACCCGGCATCGGCAGGGCCTTTGTCAAGAGCATTACCGACCGCGACTATCCGATGGTCATGGGGACGACGATCGTTCTGGCAGTATTGATTGTTATCATGAACCTGGTCAGCGATATCCTTTATAAGATCGTCGATCCGCGAATCAATCTGGAATGAGGGAAGATGCAGACATGAAAGATTTTAAAGATATCCGCAAAAAGTTTTCCATGCATGTGGACCTCGACGCTTTCATTCCCGCCACCGACGAAGAAAAAGCGTACATGGTACAAATGCGTCCATCGTCCACGTTCTTCCGTGACGGCGTGAAACGCCTTCTGAAAAACAAAGTCGCCACAGTCAGCCTGATCGTGATCATCGTCATCACGCTGTCTTCGTTGATCATCCCGTTGTTCTGGCCGTATGCGTTCGGCGAGCAGCTCGGCATTCAGCCCGGCAAACCGGTCGACAGCTCCTACGGCAATCTGGCGCCTTTCCAATACGGCAAAACGGAACAGGAGCGCATCGCCGCCGGGGAAAAGATCTTTCCGCATATCTTCGGAACGGACGAACGCGGACGCGACTATTTCATCCGCGTTATCTACGGGACCCGCATTTCGCTTGCTGTCGGCTTCTTTGCCAGCATCATCGTTCTGATCATCGGTATGACGATCGGCTCGATCGCAGGATATTGCGGCGGAGCGGTCGACCTCGTGATCATGCGCATCGTCGATATCATCTATTCACTGCCCGATATGCTGATGGTCATTCTGCTTGCGTCCGTTCTCAAAAAGACGCTGGGAACGGCGCTTGAAGGTACCGCGCTGGAAAAGATCGGTACCAACATCATCAGTTTATTCATCGTCTTCGGCGTGCTGTACTGGGTCAGCATGTCACGACTGATCCGCGGACAGATTCTTTCGCTGCGCGAACAGGAATACGTTCTTGCGTCCCGCGCTGCCGGTGCAAAGGGGAGCTGGATCATTCGAAAGCACCTGCTGCCGAACAGCATCAGTGTGGTCATCATCTCCACTGCGCTGCAGATCCCGAACGCGATCTTTACGGAAAGCTTCCTGTCCTTCCTCGGTCTCGGCGTCAATGCGCCGATGCCATCGCTCGGATCGCTCGCTTCGGACGCACTGAACGGTCTGTCCTCTTACCCGTATCGTATGATCATTCCGGCCATCGTCATTTCGCTGATCGTACTTTCGCTGAACCTGTTCGGCGACGGCTTGCGTGACGCATTTGACCCGAAGCTGAGAAACTGAGAGGGAGGGTGAAACAATGTCAGCTGAACCGTTATTGAAAGTACGCGATCTGCATACCTCCTTCTTTACCCCTGCGGGAGAAGTCAAAGCCGTCAACGGTGTTTCCTTCAACCTCGATCGCGGCAAGGTGCTCGGCATCGTCGGTGAATCCGGCTCCGGCAAATCCGTTACCGCCTATTCCATCATGCAGATCCTTGCTTCCACGGGCAAGATCGTTTCAGGCTCCATCAAACTGGATGGGCAGGAATTGGTCGGGGTGGGCGAATCCGTGATGAAGACCGTCCGCGGAAACAAAATTTCCATCATCTTCCAGGACCCCATGACGTCTCTGAATCCGACCTATACGATCGGACATCAGCTGATGGAGGCGATCATGTTGCACACCGATCGCAACAAGGCACAGGCGCGCGAACGTGCGATCGAAATGCTGAAGCTGGTTAACGTCAACGAGCCCGAAAAGCGCATGAATCAATATCCCTTCGAGCATTCCGGCGGTATGCGGCAGCGCGTTATGATCGCGATGGCGCTCGCGTGCGAACCGGACATTCTGATCGCTGACGAGCCGACCACCGCACTTGACGTGACGATCCAGGCACAGATCCTTGAACTGATGAAATCGCTGCAGGAAGAACTCGGTATGGCGATCATCATGATCACGCACGATCTCGGTGTTGTGGCGCAGATGTGCGACGAGGTCATCGTCATGTATGCCGGTTCGATCTGCGAACAGGGTACGGCGGAGGAGATTTTCTATAATCCCAAGCACGAGTATACCAAGGGTTTGATGCGTTCGATCCCGACGGCGGATACGGCGGGCAGCAAGCTGCAGCCGATCACCGGTACGCCGATCGATCTTCTGAACATGCCGGAGGGGTGTCCGTTCGCGCCGCGCTGCAATAACGCGATGAAGATCTGCCTGAGACAGCATTGCGAACGCATGCGCATCAACGACGAACACTTTGCCGCCTGCTGGATGAACGTAAAGGAAGGCATTGAAAACGGCACGATCGTGCCGGAGGAGGAAGGCGGTGAGAATGCATGAGCGAGCATATTGAGAAAAACGGAGAGATCCTGGTTGACGTTCGGCACCTCAAACAGTATTTCAATATCAATGTCGGCTGGTTTAAAACAAAGCCGTTGAAGGCGGTCGACGATGTTTCATTCTCCATCCGCCGCGGTGAGACGCTCGGCCTCGTCGGAGAATCCGGCTGCGGCAAAACCACCGTCGGACGTTCGATCCTGCATCTGTATCAACCGACCGCGGGCGAAGTGGTCTTCAACGGACGCCCGATTCAAAACCGTTCGGATATTCGTGAACTGCGCAAAAAGGCGACGATGGTATTTCAGGATCCGTATTCCTCGCTGAATCCGCGCATGACGGTCTCCGACATCATCGGCGAACCGCTGGACATTCATAAAATGTACAGCAACAAAAAGGAGAGGATGAATCACGTCCTGGATCTGATGGACCAGGTCGGCCTGAACAGCGAGCATGCATCCCGTTATGCGCATGAATTTTCCGGCGGTCAGCGTCAGCGCATCGGCATTGCGCGTGCGCTTGCGCTGAATCCGGAGTTTATCGTCTGCGACGAGCCGGTATCCGCATTGGACGTGTCCATTCAGGCGCAGGTCATCAATATGTTTGTCGAGCTGCAGGAAAAGATGAACCTGACGTACCTGTTCATCGCGCATGATATCCTGGTCGTCCGGCACATCAGCGACCGTATCGCGGTCATGTACCTCGGCAAAATGGTCGAGCTCGCGGACGCGGCGGAGATCTACGATCAGCCGCTGCATCCGTATACCCGTTCGCTGATGTCCGCGGTTCCGCAGCCGGATCCGAAGGTGGCGAAGGCAAACAAGCGTATCATTCTTTCCGGCGACATTCCGAGTCCGTTGAACGCGCCGAGCGGTTGCCCGTTCCGCACGCGCTGTCCCAACGCCGCGCCTTGCTGCGCAGAAGCGATGCCGGCGTTTAACGAGGTCAAGCCCGGGCACTTTGTCGCCTGTCACCGGGTCAATGAATTATAAGCGTTCAATATGTACGGCATCCCCGTGCGTTTTGATAAAAAAAGGAAGGGAAGGAAATTACAACATGAAGAAACTCATTGCACTGCTTTTGGTTCTGACAATGGCGCTCTCTCTGGCCGCCTGCGGCAAACAGGAAGCTGCAGCAGGCACCAGCATTGCAGTCTGTCTTGCCTCTGAACCCGACACGCTCGACCCGGCGCTGAACTCCGCGGTTGACGGCGCGACTTTGATTGCACACCTGTTCTCCGGCCTCGCAAAGTGGGCGCAGGATGACAGCGGCAAACTGGTCATCGTGCCGGATGCGGCAAAGGAACTCGTAAAGGGCGTCGAAAACGCTGACGGTACCGTGACCTATACGTATACGCTGCGTGACGGTCTCAAGTGGTCCGACGGCAAGGACGTTACCGCAAACGACTTTGAATTTGCATGGAAGCGCGCAGCGAGTGAAGATCTCGGCGCCGACTACGGCTATATGTTTGAGGTTGTCGACGGATACAACGAGGGCAATCTGAACGTTCATGCGCTTGACGCCAAGACCCTTCAGGTAACGCTGTACAATGCAGTCGCGTACTGGGATGAACTGCTTGCGTTCCCGACCTATTTCCCGGTCCGTGAGGATGTTGTTGTGAACGAGAGCTGGGCAACCGATCCGTCGACCTACATCTGCAACGGTGCGTATACCATGACCGGCTGGGAGCACAACAGCGTCATTACGCTGGAAAAGAACGCAAACTATGTTGATGCGGACAAGATCCTCATGGGCAAGATCGAGTTCTATCTCTCCGACGACTCCAACAACATGGTCGCAAACTTCAAGAACGGCACATGGCAGCTGATCGACGACGTTCCGACGAACGAGATGGCAACGCTCAAGGCGGAGTATCCCGATGAATACAAAGTTGCAGGTCAGATCGGTACTTACTATGTATGCTGGAACATCAACGAGGACATTCTCCCTGCAGAGCTGGGTCTCACCGGCGTAGAAGCGGAGATGGCGCGCGCAGAGATCCGCAATGCGATCAGCCTGCTGTTCGACCGCAACTACATCGTCAACGATATCGCACAGGGCGGACAGGTTCCGGCTTCGTCCTTTGTCGCAATGGGCATGACGAACCCGGACGGCACCGAGTTCTATAAGACCGCCGGTCACAACGAAGGTTTCAACGGCTACTACAATGTTGACACCGCCGCGATCGAGAGCAACTACAATCAGGCAATTGAAGTACTGAAGAAGTACTACACCTTCGAAGACGGTAAGTTCACGAACTTCCCGAGTATGACGTACCTCTACAACACCTCCGAAGGTCATAAGGCGATCGGCGAATACCTGCAGGCACAGCTTGCTGCGGTCGGCATCACGATGAACATGGAGAACCAGGAATGGGCAACGTTCCTCCAGACCCGTAAGAACGGCGATTACTCCATCGCGCGTAACGGCTGGGTTGCGGACTACAATGACCCGATCTGCTTCCTTGACATGTGGACCACAATCTCTGGCAACAACGACGTCCAGTTCGGCAAGGGCAACCATGCTGACGTCGCGTGCTACAACCTGGACCTCACCGATCTCGGCTATGACGTCAAGGTCGAGAACGGTACTTGGGCGGAGACCTATGACGTTCTGATCAAGGCGATCAAGAACTGCACCGACAACACCGTTCGTTATGAGCTCATGCACCGCGCAGAGGACCTCCTCATGTCCACCGGCTGCATCTGCCCGATCTACTACTACACGGATACTTACATGATCAGCAAGAACGTACACGGCTTCTTCTCGAATCCGCTGGGCTACAAGTACTTCATGTACTGCACCATCGACGGCTGATCCGAATCACTGACGAAAAGCACCGGGTTTTCCGGTGCTTTTTTCGTTGCATGTATTTGTGTACCTTTGTTGAGGAATCAGCTGAAATGGATCACGCCGTCGAGTTTATACTTCTTGTAGAGCTTTGCAAAGGTCGCGATCGAGCAGACGATCGGCTCGCCTTCCTTGTATTTCACACCGTCGACCTTCTGCGCGAAGCTGTCCGAAAAGTAGACCATGCCGTTTTCGATGCCGTGGATCAAAAGCGTGTGCCCGTACTTTTTGCCCGCCTTGCTGGTGCCTTTCTGAAAGCCGACGAGAATATTGCGCGCATGCGCATCCTCCCGCGCGATCGCTTCGAGCGCGCTTTTGAGCGAATACTTCTTCGCACCGTACGCGCGGATCGAATAGCCGCCGGTGCTGGTCGATTTTTTATAATAAATATCGTACTCGCGGTTGCCGTTGCAGCCGATGTATTTCGTGTTGATGCCGAGAACGACCAGCTGCTGGTTGACATAGCGCCCGCATTTGCCCTTGAAGGATTTGACACGCGACTTTGATTTTGCGGTGCGATAGGTCGCCCGGATCTGTTCCTTGAGTTCTTCGCTCTCCCGATTCTTTGCAAACAGATTGCTTTGCGAGATCGCATACACCGGCCGCATGCCTTCATATTGACGGAACGAAGCGTCTTCCGCCGCCGCAGAACCCGGCAGCAGCGCCGAAAGGATGCATGCGGATGCGAGCAGCGTCAACACCGGCTTTTTCGGGATTTTCATGCGAATCACCTCCTGTGCGGGGTATCGTATCACAGAAAAAAACGCTTGTGCCGGTTTTCGATGTTTCTTTAAAATGTGTTTTCAAAATATCCGATTATTCATACCGGGGTTACAGTTCGGTCGAAAAATCTCCGAATTTCCTTCACGGTTCGGACATTTTTCGCAAAAGAAAATGCCGCGTGTTTCGCGGCATGATCGGTATGTTTTTTTGCTACGGAAGCGTCACGAGAAAGTTCTGATCCGTTCCCTCGCGGCTGACATATCGCAGCGAGACCGTGCGGGATTCGGAATTGACGGATACGCTGTCGAACGATGCGGCGCCGGAACAGCCGGGGATCGCATAACGGTACGGCGTCGCTTCGCGGTCGAACAGCTTCTGCGCAAACAGCACGGTCCGGCCGTCCTCGGTGTTCGTATACAGCACGTAGTCGCCGCATTCCGCGATGGCATTTTCGTACGTATCCGACTTGCGCCCGTCCAAAAGCCGGTAGTATACGCAATCGTACGCGTCTGTTCCGTAGTCGAGCGTCATCTTCAGCATGTCCGCGTCAAGCTTGATAAACTTCGGCGCATACGGGCGCGTTTCGCCGCGGTCGATCCGTCTGCCGGATGCGGAATACACCTCATAGCGGTATTCCTGCGGATTCGTTTCCGAAACCCTGTAGCAGTCGGCCTGCTCGACGACGCGCGCGGAGCAGCCGAGAAAAAGCGCCGTCAAAAGCCAAAGCGGCAGCATGCGCCGAAACGGTTTTCTCATTCAAGTACCTCCTTTTTTTGATGCGCACAGCATAGCACCCGGATGTCACCGAAATGCATCAGAAGTATTGCGGATCTGTAAATAAAAAACGCCCTCCTTCGGAGAGCGTTTCGGGATCGATCGATTATGCTTCGACCTTCACGACCGGGGATTCGGGCGCGTTCTTTTTGACGCTTTCGATGCCCTTCAGGCAGCTTGCCTTTGCCTTATAGCCCTCGGAAACCGCGATGATCTCGCCGTTCTTTGCTTTCAAACGGAAGCGGAATTCGCCCGCCTTGTCCTTGTAAACTTCAAACTTCGGATGCTTCTTTGCTTCGACGGGTTCTACGGTCTGATCCTCGATCTCGCCTGCGCAATTCTTTTTGACGCTGTCAATGCCGTTCAGGCAAGCGCTTTCGGTGGAGTAGATCTCGCTGGAGGCAATGATCTCGCCGTTGGCGGCTTTCAGGTTGAACTTAACGCCGGATTTGACTTCTTTGACTTCAAACTTGCCCATTTTTATATTCCTTTCTGCTGTTGAAATTTGACGGACTGACGGCCGCCGCGCATGTTGCCGAATCAAACAGGCTTATGCCCATTTCATGTTCAGTATAGCGCCGAAACGGACGGCTGTCAAGAAAAACCGGCATAAATCGCGTGCTGTATGCGTCACCGATGCCGGCGTTTTTTCATACGATACAGAGACTGCAGGGAGGAGACCGTCATGATCGGAGAAACGATAAAGGGGTTGCTGCTGCCGTTTGCCGGAACGTCGCTCGGTGCGGCCGGCGTGTTCTGCATCAGACGGGACGCGCCGAGCAGGCTGTCGGCATTGCTGAACGACGCTGCCGCCGGCGTGATGGCGGCGGCGAGCATCTTCAGTCTGCTGCTTCCGGCGTTTGAGGAAACGGAACGGCAAGGCGGATCGCCCTTTTTCGGTGTAATCTGCGCGTTCCTTGCGGGCGTCTGTCTGCTGGCGCTTTGGGATCGTCTGACGGCAAGCGTCGGGCATGCGGGCGGCGTGGAGCACGGGACGCGGATGCTGGTGCTGTCGGTGTGCCTGCATAACGTTCCGGAAGGCATGGCGGTCGGCGCGGCGTACGCGGGTTTGCTGTCGGGAGAGACGACCGTCACGGCGATGAGCGCGTTCGTCCTGTCACTCGGCATTGCGCTGCAGAATCTGCCCGAAGGCGCGATCATCTCGATGCCGCTCTGCTCACAGGGCATGGGAAGGATGAAGGCATTCCTGTGCGGCGTGTTGTCCGGCGCGTCCGAGCCGGTCGCGGGTGCTTTGACGATCCTGCTCGCACGGTTTGCCGTTCCGGTGCTGCCGCATTTGCTGAGCTTTGCCGCCGGCGCGATGGCGTACGTCGTGGGATTCGAACTGTTTCCCGCGATGCTGGAAGAACGCCGCAGGATTTGGGGCGCGCTGTGCATGGCGGGCGGGTTTGTGCTGATGACGCTGATGGACGTTTTACTCGGTTAGCGTATACGGAGCAAGTCCGGTTTCCGTCAGCTCCAGCACGCGCGTTGCGGCTTCGCGAATCAGCTTGCGATCGTGCGTTACCATCAGGATCGCTCCGCCGAATTCCGAAAGAAGCGCGCGTACCGCGGGCGCGGACAGCGGACTGAGATTCCGCGTCGGTTCGTCGAGCACCAGCACATCAACGCGATCGAGGATCGCTTTCAAAAGCAGGAGCTTTGCCTGCTGCCCGCCGGACAGCGCGCGGATCGCGTGAGACATTTCGTCTGCCGTGTATTTCATGCTCCCGAGAAAGATCCGCGCCTGCGTCACGGATTCCTTATCGCCGTCCGGCGCAAGAAACTCCGCCGGAAGTCGGTCGAGCGGCAGCAGATCCGCATAGACCTGCGGCATGTAGAACGTGCGGTATCCGCGCGCGGCGATCTCGTCCTTCAGAATCTTCAAAAGCGTCGACTTGCCGCAGCCGTTGCTGCCGACGATGCAGACGCGTTCCGGTCCCGTGATGCGAAGCTGCACCGATGCCGACAGCAGACGGTCGCCGATAACCAGCGGCTTCGGACCGTATTCAAGCACCGTTCGACCGCTTTTCACTTCGCCCGAAAGCCACTTCGGCAGGATCGCCCATTCGGCCTCCGGCGCTTCGGTCAGATTCGCCTGTTCCTTTTCGAGCCGCTTGCCGATCGCGGTCACCGTATGCATCTTCTTTTTCAGCAGCCGTCCGGTCGACGGGTCCTGCCGTGAAACCGATTTCTGCGCGTGATCGACCGCATTGTAGATCGAAAGGTACCGTTCCTTTTTCTCGCGAAACGCTTTCTGCTCGAACTGCGCGACCTGCGCCTGATGCGCAAAGGCCGCATCGCGCCGCTGCATGTATGTGTCGTACGGAAGGTTCGCAGCGACCGCACGCGGGATCTTTTTGCGGCGGACAAGCTCCAGATGCAGCACCATCTGCGCGGTGCGCGACAGAAGCACTTCGTCGTGCGAAATGAACAGCACGGTCTTGCGGACCGAACGGATGAACGATTCGAGCCATTCGAGCGTAGGGAGGTCGAGATCGTTGCTGGGTTCGTCCAGCAGCAGCACGTCGCAGTCGTTGAGAAGCAGCGTGCAGAGCGCAAGCTTGACGCGCTCGCCGCCGGACAATGTGCCCATCGTCTGATCGGAATGTGCAAGCGCGAACGGCAGCCCGACGGTCTGCATTGCGAATGACAGCGCTCTCGGCTCGAATGCTTTGCAGTGTGCGTCAAGGTATTCGACGACCGAAAGCGCCTTTTCCGCCGCCGTCAGTTCCTGCGGCAGATACCCGACCGTTCCGTCAATGAACGCGTCGCCCTCGACGGTCGCATAGCCCTCGACGAGCGACGGGTCATACAGCCATTTCAAAAGCGTCGACTTGCCGTTGCCCTCTTCGCCGATCAGCGCGGCTTTCCGCCCGTTCGGCACCGTAAAAGAAAAATCTTCCACGACCGTCTTGTTGTCGCGGTCGATCGTTATGGTGATATTTCTTGCCTGTATCATAATAGTTCAACTCCTTTGCGTTCGGACCGCTGCGCGCTTTGCAGCGGATCCCGTGTCTTCGCGCGCCCGATTCCGATCGCTCCTTTTTTCGTTTCCAAAACGAAAAGACGTTCCGCTGCCGAATATGCAGGGAACGACCCGAAAACCGCAATGACTGCGGTGACAGAAGGCGTCGATCCGTAATTTTTCGGCAGCGCAGAACGCACCCGATCGCCTCGGGTTTGTCCGCATCATTCGAAAAGCCGGATCAGTTGCGCATTCGCTCGTTTGCCTCCTGAAGATTTTTTCACATTGTAATATAAAAACGGCGCTCTGTCAAGAACGCCGTTTGATTCTGTCCGTTCAGTCCGCTTCCGATTCCATAAAGCCCTCGCCGTACGCTTCGTCCACGGTGGTGAGCATCACGATCGCGTTGGGATCGATGCGGTTGATCACGCGCCGCGAAGCGAAAACCTCGACTTTCGAGCAGACGCACATCATCATCTGATGCGGCTTGCCGGTGTATGCACCGCGCACATCCGCAAGCGTTGCGCCGCGCTCGGTTTCCTCCATGATCGCCTGCGCGATCTCCTCGGCTTTGTCGCTGATGACAAGCAGCATGCGCCGCGTGCCGGAGCCGTACATGACCTTGTCGATCACGGTGGTGGAAACGATCGTCATCAGAACGCCGTACAGCACCGCGTTGATGTTTCCGAACACGAGTCCGCCGATGAGAATGACCGCGCCGTCGACGGCCATCGAGATCGTGCCGATCGAAAGATGCGGTTTGAGCTTGCGGATCGACATGATGATGAAATCGGTGCCGCCGGTGGACGAACCGGGCATGTAGATCAGCGCAAGTCCGATACCGGACAGCGCACCTGCAAACAGCGCGGCGAGCAGCGGATTGTTTGCGCCGTCATACTGCGGAAACAGCGGGAATACGTAGTCCAGAATCAGCGCCGAGATCAGCATGCTCTTGACGGATTTGAAGAAGAATACGCGCCCGAGCAGACGATAGCAGATGATCGCGACCGGGACATTGATGATGACCGTGACAAGACCGATGCGCAGAAACGGGAAGAAGTGATTGACGATCATCGCGATACCGGTAATGCCGCCCGGCGCGAAGTTTGCCGTCGCGGCAAAGGTATAGATGCCCGCGGCGTACAGAATGCTGCCGATGACGTCATATAAAAGATCGCGTCCCGCCGTTTTCCAGCCGTACTTCCTGTAGTATCCGATGACGCTCTGCTTGCGTGCTGCCGTATTCGTTTTCTTCCGCTCCATATCATTCACCTCGCAGGCAACCATGATATCGGCTTTTTAGGGAAAAGTCAAGCGTTTTTGCCGAAAATCAGGCGCTTTTACGCGAATAGCGAAACACGCGCAGCGCATTCAGAACAGCGAGAAGCATGACGCCGACGTCGCCGAATACCGCAACCCACATGTTCGCAGCGCCGAGGGCGCCGAGCAGAAGAAAGACCGCTTTGACGACGAGTGCGAACACGATGTTTTCGATCGTAATCCGGTGTGTGCGCTTTGCGATGCGGATCGCGTCCGCAAGCTTCGAAGGCGCGTCGGAGATGATGACCGCGTCCGCCGCTTCGATCGCCGCATCGGAACCGAGTCCGCCCATCGCAACGCCGACGTCCGCGCGCGCCAGCACCGGCGCGTCGTTGATGCCGTCGCCGACAAAGAGCAGCGTCGCGCCCTTCGGCAGATCGGCATAGAGCGCTTCGACCGCCGAAAGCTTCTGATCGGGAAGCAGCTCCGACTGCACGCCGTCGAGTTCCAGTTCCTTTGCCGTTGCATCGGCAACCGCCTTTCCGTCGCCGGTCAGCAGGATCTGACGCTGCGCGCCGAGCGCTTTCATGTCACGGATCGCGCTTCGGCTGTCCGCCTTGATCGCATCCGCGATCACGATACAACCGGCATAAGCGCCGTCGACGGCGACATACGCAAGCGTTCCGACCTGTGCCGGCTGTTCGACCGAAAGACCGAGCCGCGCCATCAGCTTTTGATTGCCGACCGCGATCTCACGTCCGCCATGCATGGCGCGAACGCCTTCGCCGCCGATCGCACGGTATTCGTCCGCATCCGCATCGATCGGCTTTCCGTACGCCTCGCGGATCGACGCCGCGATCGGATGCGAGCTGAACTGCTCCGCGATCGCCGCAAACTCCAGCACCTGTTCCCCGGTCAATCCGTCTGCGGGCAGGATGCCGCGTACCGCAAAGCTGCCCTCGGTCAGCGTGCCGGTCTTATCATAAACGATCGTATGCGCGCGGTTGAGCGCTTCCAGGAAATTGCCGCCTTTGATCAGAATGCCTTCGCGGGAAGAAGCGCCGAGTCCGCAGAACACCGCGAGCGGGATCGAGATTACGAGCGCGCAGGGACAGGAGATGACAAGGAATACGAGCGCGCGATGGATCCAGTCCGCCCACGCGCCGCGGAAGACCAGCGGCGGGATCACAGCAAGCAGCAGTGCGGCGCCGACGACGGCGGGCGTGTACCAGCGCGCAAACTTTGAGATGAAGCGTTCGGCAGGCGTTTTGCGATCGGATGCTTCCTCAACGAGACGAATGATCTTCGACGCCGTCGACTCGCCGAACGTTTTATCCACGCGCACGGTCAGCATGCCGTCAAGCGCGATACAGCCGGACAGAACCGTATCGCCCTCGCGCGCCGTCCGCGGGACCGACTCGCCGGTCAGCGCGCGGGTATCGAGCGAGGAGGAGCCGGACAGGATCACGCCGTCCAGCGGCACGCGTTCGCCGGGACGGACCACGATCGTTTCGCCGATTTTGACGGACGCGGGGGAGACGGCCTCGATCTCGTCGCCGTGAAGCAGGTTTGCGGTATCGGGACGGATGTCCAGGATCGCGCGGATCGAATCCTGCGAGCGGTCGAGCGCCAGATCGGTAAGCCATTCGCCGAGCTGATAGAACAGCATGACCGCCGCGCCTTCCGGGTATTCGCCGAGCACAAAGGCGCCGACTGACGAGATCGTCATCAGCAGCGATTCGCCGAAGAACTGTCCGCGAAAGAGTCCGCGAATACCGTTCAGGATCACATCATAGGCGAGGATCAGATAGCAAAGCAGAAACAGCGGCAGTTCGACATACAGCGGCGCATGAAGGAAATGCGAAACGAGCCCCGCAGCAAACAGCACCGCGCCGACGATCAGCCGGATCAGCATCGTCCTGTGCTCGCTCTCCTCCTTGCCGCCGTGCTCGTGCCCGCAGCCGCATGCGTCGCCGTGACGGTGACCGTGCTCGTGTCCGCAGCCGCAGCCGTCATGATCGTGATGATGTTCGTGATCGTGGTCATGATCGTGTTCGTGCCCGCAGCAGCATGCCTCGTGCGCGTGTTCGTGCGCATCGTGATGATGCGCATGCTCGTGATGCGCACAGCAGCATCCTGATTCGTGTTCGTGTTCGCTCATACAAACCTCCGTAAACAATGGTTGTTCAATTATTCAACAATACGGCGAAAAAAAGATGCGCGTTCATTCGCGCAGGTGCTCAAGCCCGATGTCGAGGATCGCTTCCACGTGTTCATCGGCAAGCGAATAGAATACGTTCTGCCCCTCGCGGCGGAACTTGACAAGATTCGAAAGACGCAGCGCCTTCAGCTGATGCGAGATCGCGGACTTCGTCATGCCCAAAAGACAGGCAAGATCGCACACGCAAAGTTCGTGCACGCGAAGCGCCTGCAAGATCCGCACGCGCGTTCCGTCCCCGAACAGCTTGAACAGCGAAGCGAGATCGATCGCTTCGTTTTCATTCAGAAGCTGCGGCGTGACTTCGTTCACGACATCCCGGTGAACGGATTCGCATTCGCATACCGGCAACCGTACCATTTCGTTTCCTCCGTATCCGAACAGTTGAACAACTGTTCAATTAACTACAGTATACCACATCCGCGCGGAATGTCAACCGATTTTTCTTGCTTTTTGCGGCGGAACATGGTACAACAAGGAAAAGACGCAGCGGAGGCAGCTATGGAACCGTATCGCAGAACGGCGCAGTATTATGAGACCGACCAGATGGGCGTCATCCATCACGCAAACTACGTGCACTGGATGGAAGAAGCGCGCGTCGCGTTCATGAAAGAGATCGGTTTCGGCTACGAAACGATCGAGGCACAGGGCATCGTTGTGCCGGTGATCGGCATATCGGTCACCTATAAGCGCCCGGTGCAGTTTGCGCAGACGTTCGAGGTCGAAGTGCGCGTCAGACGATACAACGGAAAGATCCTCGAACTTGCCTATACGATCCGAAACCTCGCGGAAGGCACGCTATGCACGCTTGCGGAGTCGAAGCACTGCTTTTTGAAGGACGGCAAAATGGTTTCGCTGAAGGAAGCGATGCCGGAGCTTGATGCGATCCTGCAGCAGGAAGCGACGAAGGAGTCCGATCGATGAATGAGCCGGATCTTGCCGTGCTGCGCATCACGGACGAAGCGGATATCGAGAAGATCACCGATTGGATGTATGCATGGTGGGGCGTGCGCGAGGGATACACGCGCGAGGCGGTGCGTGAAAGCATGCGGCACAGCCTGCATGACGACCGTCTGCCGCAGACGTTCGGACTGTATCGAAACGGCACGCTGATCGGCATGTATCAGTTCACCGCCGGCGATCTGTTTGTGCGGCCGGACATCTATCCGTGGCTCGCGAACGTCTACCTCGATGCGGCATATCGCGGTCGCGGTTACGGGCGCGTGCTGCTTTCGTCGGTACAGCGGAATGCGCAGGACGCGATCGACGCGCCGTACCTGTATTTGTTTACCAAGCACAGCGGGCTGTACGAAAAGTTCGGCTGGCGCTTTGCGGAAGAGATCGATACCCATCTTGACGTGCGCATGCAGCGACTGTACCGGCTGCCTCTGCGGAACGCAAGCCACACGGAAGGAGAAACCGATGCGAACGTTTGAATGCGATTATACGGAAGGCGCACATCCGAAAATACTCGAAGCGCTGATACGAACCAACATGGAGCAGATGAGCGGCTACGGCTTTGATCCGTATACCGGGCAAGCTGCCGAAAAGATCAGAGCCGCGATCGGCGTGCCGGTTCGGGAGGTCACGTTTTTGACGGGCGGTACGCAGACGAACGAGGTCGCGATCGACCTGCTGCTCGCGCCGTTCGAGGGAGCGATCTCGCCGGAAACCGGGCACATCAACGTGCACGAGGCGGGCGCTGTGGAGTTTACGGGACATAAGGTGATCGCGCTCCCGCAAAGCAGCGGTGTGCTCGACGTCGATGCGCTGGAAGCGTATCTTGCGGATTTCTATGCCGACGCCACGCATGAGCACATGGTACGCCCGGGACTCGTTTATCTGACGCATCCGACCGAATACGGCACGCTGTACGGCAAGGCGCAGATGCAGCGCATTCGTGCTCTGTGCGACCGATATGAGATGAAACTGTATGTGGACGGCGCGCGGCTCGGTTATGCACTCGGCTGCCCGGAAAACGAGCTGACGCTTGCGGATCTTGCCGCGCTTTGCGACGCGTTTTCGATCGGCGGAACAAAGCTCGGACTGCTGTGCGGCGAGGCCGTTGTGTTCACAAAAGAAGCGCCGCCGCATCTGATGTCGCAGATCAAGCGGCACGGCGCGCTGCTTGCAAAGGGGCGCGTACTGGGTGTGCAGTTCGACGCGATGTTCACCGACGGTCTGTATGAAGCGATCGGCAAAGAGGCGATCCGCCATGCGCACCGCATCCGCGATATTCTCGCCGCGAAGGGCTATCCGTTCGCGTGGCAGTCGCCGACCAATCAGCAGTTCGTGCTGCTCGACGACCGCGAGGTCGAATCGCTGAAAAAGCACATCGGTTTCGATCTGTGGGGACGCGCGGCGGGCGGGCGCTGGATCGTTCGGTTTACGTCGAGCTGGTCGACGACCGACGCGGACGTGGACGAACTCGAACGTGCGCTCCCGTATAAAACGGATTTATAAGAAAGGAAGATTCGTATGAAAAGATTTATTTCGATCCTGCTGGCTCTGTCGCTTCTGTGCGTGTCGTTCGGCTGTTTTGCGATCCGCGCATTCCATCAATACGAGAATGCGGATCGCTATCAGGTCGGCGCGTTTACCTATGAAGCGTCAAAAGTCTACACGGTCGTCGTCGACTGGGCGGCGGGCGACGTGACCGTCAGGCACGGCTCCGGCACGCTGTCGGTCTCGGAAAGCGGCGGTGAAACGCTGTCCGTCAGTGAGCGCCTGCACTGGTGGCTTGACGGCACGACCCTGCGGATCCGATACTGCGAATCCGGCTTCTCCCACATCATCGCGTCGAAGGATAAGCATCTGACGCTCGAACTGCCCGAAAACATCGACCTCAAGATCAATATCGCATCCGGCAAGGTCCGCGCCGACGTACTGCATGCCGCGTCCCTTGAGATCGATACCGCGTCGGGCGGCGTGGAGATCGGAACGCTGACGGCACGGGAGGCGGAGATCGACACCGCATCGGGCGGCGTTACGATCGGCAGCGCGACGGTGGAGAAGGAATTCAATGTCGACAGCGCGTCGGGCGGACTGACCGTGGATCGCATCTCGGCACAGACAATTCAGATCGACACCGCATCCGGCGGCACGACGCTCGGTCTCGACAAGGTCACGACGGTCAATATTGACGCCGCATCCGGAAGGACCCGGCTGAAGCTGTTCGATACGGAAGCGGGCGCGACCGTGCGGCTTGCAAAGCTGTCCGGCGACTTTGACTGCGCGCTTCCGATGACCGCTCAGGGAAAGACCTATCAGATCGGAAACGGCGCGATCCAGATCCATATCGACACCGCATCCGGCGGCGTCACGATCGAATAACGATCAAAGAAACGACCTTCTTCGGAAGGTCGTTTTTTTCTTGCGAAAATGCCGAAAAACGTGCGGTAATGCCGGAAAAACAGAAGTTTGCTTGCCGAAATACCGACCGAGTGTTATACTTTGCAAAGAATAACGAAGGAGGTCCGGATGCAAACGAAGGGAAACAACACGGCAAAACGGCGGGCAACGGTGCTGCTGCTTTCGGGCGCGGCGCTGCTGGCGGTCTTTCTGCTTTCGTTCTCGCTCGGACGATACGGCGTGCCGGTCGTTCAGGTCATCCGGATCCTGTTTCATAAGGCGTGGGCTTCGGTCGGACTCGATCGCGTGCTTCCGATGACGGTGACGTGGACGGCGGAAATGGAAACGGTCGTGATCAACATCCGGCTGCCGCGCATCGCGATGGCGGCGCTTGTCGGCTGCGCACTGTCTGCGGCGGGTGCGACGTTCCAGGGCGTGTTCCGAAACCCGATGGCGTCGCCGGACATTCTCGGCGCGTCGAGCGGGGCGGCGTTCGGCGCGGCGCTCGCGATCCTGCTGGGGCTGTCTTCGCGGCTGATCACCGCGGCGGCATTTGCCGGTTCGATCACAACGGTCGTGCTTGTTTTTCTGATCGCAAAGCGCGCGCCCGGCATACCCGTCGTCAATCTCGTGAACAGCCGGATCTCAAGAAGCATCCCTTCATGCCTGATAGACGTCGCCACGGTCGGCAGGCTCGCCGCCGCGCACTTCAGGGAACGCGGGTTCACGCACACGGCTTTCTTCTCGATGGAGTGGATGTACGGCCGTGAAATGCAGCTCTCCGGCTTCGCAACGGCATGGGGCAACGGGAATGTCAGAAAATGGATCTGGCCCGAGGCAGCAGAAGGCAAGACCATAAACAACCAAGCGGCGATGGTGAAATGGATCAGGACGACGCTTGCGGACGCACCCAAGCCGGTCGCCACCCTGTGCGCAAACTCATATAACGCCGTTACGCTCCTGAATGCATGCCTCGACATGGGCCTTTCCGTTCCCGACGAAGTCGCAATCCTGAGCGCCAACTACGATCCGGCGTTCTGCGACTGCCAGGCCGTGCCGATCTCAGGCGTCGAAATCGACTCGCGGAGACAGGCGAAAGAGGCGGCGGCGCTCCTTGACCGCCTGATCGACAGGCAGAGGGCTGTCCGCCCTCCTACCGGAGCCGCACCCGTGGTAGGGCAGTCGCCCCGCGACCGCCGCGACGGGAGGCGGTACGATTCAACGCATATCGTCATTCCGCCGACACGCATCGTCATTCAGCGATCGACAGACGTCCTTGCGACCGAAAACCCGATCCTTCGGCAGTCGTTCCAGTTCATCCGCGAAAACCTCTCGCGCCCCTTCGGCGCAGCCGAGATCGCCACGCATCTCGCCATACCGCGCATCCGGCTCGACCGCCTCTTCGCCTTGGAGCTGAAACGCTCGGCAGGGGCGGAAATCATGCGCCAGCGCATCGCACGGGCGAAGCAGATGCTCCTCGAATCCGACGCCACGCTTGCCGCCATCGCGGCGGATACGGGATTCTGCCACGCCTCGTACCTGATCAGCTCATTCAAGAAAGCCGTCGGCACAACACCGCGGCGCTACCGCATCATGAACGCTCGCCCTACTGCGGGTTGAGATGTTGAGAGGTTGAGAGGTTGAGTTAAGAGGGTTTGAGTTGTTGCCTATGCGAAAGCGACGCAACTCAAAAACCCTTCACCCTTCACCTTTCACCCTTCACCCTTCACCTCTTCAAAGAAGCGGGAGGAGAGGTCGAAATCCTCGGCGGCCGGCCAAGAGGTCACGTTGCGGAGAATCACGAGGAAGCGTCGCGAGGCAGGGTCGAACGCCACGAACGATCCGCCACCGTAGATCATGCCGAACCGGTAGAGGATGCGGCGACCGCCGTCGAGCGTGCGCACCTTCAAGAGGCCGAGGGTCGCGCCTTCCCCGCATCCGGAGAGCGGCCGTCCGGCAAGCGACCGGTCGACCACCTCCCAGTATGCCCGGAATACCTTGGCGCAGTCCGCCGCCGACGAGAAGACGGACCCCATCCCGCGCAGGGCGGGCCCCAGGCGATGC